>DASTKF010000282.1:0-8532 GCA_035716065.1 Gaiella sp. | reverse complement strand
CGCGCCTCGCGCTCGATGACCGTGCCCGCGCCGGCCGGCTCCAGCACGCCGTCCTGGAGCGCCTCGGCGTGACCGCGGATCGCCGTCAGCGGGGTCTTCAGCTCGTGGCTGACGGAGAGGAGAAACGCCTGCTCGGCGTGCTGCGTCCGCGCAAGCTCGACCGAGAGGTGGTCGAACGACGTGGCGAGAGCCGCCACCTCGCGCGGCCCGGACGGGCGGAGCGGCTCGGGGTGCTCGCCGGCCGCAAGGGCGCGGCTCGCCTCGGAGACGCGCGCGATCGGCCTCGCGACCGCGCGCGAGAGCAGCAGCGCGACGATCGCCGCGAGCGCCGCTCCGACGAGACCGGCCACCCCGAGCCCGACTGCGAACGGGGTCCAGTCGGCCGCCGCACGCGACGCGGGACGGAGCAGGACGATCGCCTCGTCGGCGTTCTGCTTGGCCGCGTAGAGGAAGCGCTTCCCGCGCACGTCGACGCTGCCGCTCGCCTCCCCGATCGTGCGGAGCCGGGCGGCGCCGTGCTCGGGCAGCAGGAGCTCTGCCTGCGCGGGCGTGACGATCGCGAGCCGCTGCTCGTCGGTGGCGAGAAACTGGCCGAGATCCTGCTCCGTGCCCCGGCCCGGATTCGCCTGGCGCTGAGCGAGGACGAGCTCGACCTGGCGCTCGAGGGCCCGGACGCTCGCGTGCTCGAGCGAGCGCCGCGTGAGGAGCGCCCCCGCGACCACGGTGACGACGAGCGACACGAGCACCGTCGCGGAGATCCCCACGAACAATCGGGAGCGCAGGCTCACGGCACGAGCTTGTACCCCGCGCCGCGCACCGTGCGGATGAGCTCGGGGCGGTCGAGCTTGCGGCGAAGCTGGCCGACGTGGACGTCGACCGTGCGCGTGCCGCCGGGAAAGGCGAGCCCCCACACCCGCTCGAGGATGCGCTCCCGCCGGACGACGATGCCCGGCCGCTCGGCGAGGTGCCAGATGAGGTCGAACTCACGTGCCGTGAGCTCGACGGGAGAGCCGTCGACCGTGGCCGTCCTCGAGCGACGGTCGAGCACCACGTCGCCGGCGTCGAGGACGTCGTCCTCGGTCTCGGGGTCTGTGCGGCGTAGCACCGCGTGGACGCGCGCGACGAGCTCGCGCGGTGAGAACGGCTTGGTCACGTAGTCGTCCGCGCCCAGCTCGAGGCCCGTGACGCGGTCGACCTCCTCGTCGCGCGCGGTGAGCATCACGACCGGCAGCCGCGAGCAGGAGCGGATCGCGCGGCACACATCGAGGCCGTCCGCGTCGGGCAGCTGCAGATCGAGAATCGCGAGCCGGACGTCGTGCCGTTCGAGCTCGGAGAGCCCCTCGGTGCCGCGGGCCGCCCAGACGACGCGGAAGCCGTCGCGCTCGAGGTACGCGCGGACGATCGCGGCGATGTCCTCCTCGTCCTCGATCACGAGGATCGTCCCGCCGCGGGACATGTCAGGAACCCGGCCCCGCGAGGACGAGCACGACGCGCGCCGCGCCCCTCGGCGTGCGAACGATCTGGACCTGCATCCCGCTGCGTAGGCTGCGAAGCGCCACCGTCGCGGTCCCACGCCAGGCTCGCGTCGCCCGCGTCACCGGGATGCGCAGCCGCTCGCCCGTGCCGCTGCGGACGACGATCACCTGTGGCCGGATCCGGACGAGCTCGCCGACGACCGCCTCTTCCGCGGCGCGGCCGAAGGCGCGGATCACGACCGCGGACCCGTCTCCGGTCGTCACCGCCTCGGCGACGAACCCGCGCCTGACCATGGCCAGCGTCGCCGCGCGACCGTTCAGCCGGACACGCGTCGCCGGTCCGGCCGCAACCGTCACCTCCGTGCCGTCGAGTGCCCGCAGCACGACCGCGGCCGGCCCCACGGACTGTACGATCCCGCGCTCGACGACACGGCCGGCGGCCGAGGACGGCGCCGCGGCGACAAGCGCCGCGCAGACGGCTGTGAGCACGAGCGCTGCCTTCACGTGGGGATGGTCACAGGACCGCGTTAGCGAAGGGGTGGACGAACGTAAGCGCTGTGTAAGGCGCCATTAGGCCCTGTCGAGGGTGGCGTGCCGCAGGCTGAGTCGCTCGGCGCCTCGGATGAAGAGGTAGCCGAAGGCGCCGTAGGCGAGGCCGAGCGCGACCTCGACCGCGAGAAGGTCTGAGACGTCCGCGAGCGACGCGCCGTCGGCGACCTCCCGCGCGGCTTCGATCCCGTGCGTGAAGGGCAGCACGTTCGAGATCGACTGCATCCACCCCGGCAGCTGGTCGACGGGCACGTTGGCGCCGGTGAAGATCAGCAGCACGCCGAACATGATGTTCGCGAGCACCGCCTGCTCCCGCAGCAGGAGGCCGATGCCGGCGCCCGTGAGCCCCAGGCCGGTGCAGGAGAAGGCGCAGATCAGCGTCGCGAGCGCGAGAGGCGCGTAGGACGAGGCCGGGACGTGGATGCCGACGATCAGCCCGCCGACGACGAGCGAGAACGCGGCCACGAAGAACCCGTTGACCACGACGGGGAGCGCGCGGCCGAGGAAGAGCGGCAGCCGCGGCGCGGGGCTGACGAGGATGTACCCGAGCGTGTGCTGGAAGCGCTCGCCGCCGATCGTGAACGTCATCGCGAAGAGGCACGGGATCGCCGCGTACTGGACGGCGTTCCCGATCACGAAGAACTCGTCCGACTCGAGGCCGGCCGAGCGCCCGATGTACACGAAGAGCATGATCTGGAAGATCGGCGCGACGAGCATCGAGGGGACGTAGATCTCCGGGCGCAGGAACGAGAAGAGCGCGCGGAAGCTGATCAGGCCGCCGACGAAGAAGATCCGGAGCGACGTCATGCGAGCGCGAGGCTGCCCGCGCGCCGGGCGCTCGCGAGCACCGTCTCGAGCACCGCGATCCCGATCGTGAGGTAGACCGCGCCGAGCCCGAGCGCCAACGCGATCTCGGGCCACGCGCCGCCGCCGGAGGCCGCGTCGCGGATCGCGTCGACGCCCCAGGTCGGCGCGAGCAACCACGAGATCGGCCGCACCCAGCCCGGGAGCAGCGTGAGGGGAACGAGGAAGCCCGCGATCAGCCAGACGGGATACTCGAGCAGGTTTCCGAGCGCCCAGGCCGTGCGGTAGCGGACGAACGAGACCGCGAGGAGGAAGCCCATCGCGCCGATCGAGACGACGGTCGCGACGACCGCGAAGCCGAACGCGACGGGGTGCTCGAAGGGAAGGTCGACGCCGAAGACGAAGCGGCTGAGGAGCAGCGTGGCGACCATCGAGTAGAGGCCCATCGCCGACATCGCGACCGTGACCGGAAGCAGGACCGTCGCGAAGTGGACCGGAGCCGAGACGAGCAGCTCGAGCGTCCCGTGCCAGCGCTCGCGCTGCATCGCCGAGCCGGCGGACGTGCTCGTCGACGACCAGATCCCCATGACAGCCGCGCCGAACGACGCGAAGACGAGCGACTCGCCGCCGGCCCCGGCGCGGAACATGAGGAACGCGATCGTCGCGAAGAAGAGCGGCCAGAGGACGCCGAGCAGCCCGTCGAAGGACGAGCGCATCATCATCTTCAGGTGGAGCGCGAACCCACGTCCGAGGACGCGCGCGACGCGAAGCGAGGAGCGCGTGCCCGCCGCCGGCTCGCTCTCAGCCATCCCCGGCGACCGGCTCCTCGGTGACGAGCGCGACGTACGCGTCCTCGAGGGTCGGCTCGCGCGTCGTGACGCGGCCGAGCGAGACGCCGTCGAGCCGTGCGAGCACCTCGTGGGTCGGCTCGCGACCCGCCTCGGCCTGGACGACGACGACCTGCGCCTGGTCCCGATCCTCGACGGCGACGGAGGTGACGCCGTCGATGCCGCGCAGCGACTCGACCTTGCCGTTCTCGATCCCGTACACCTCGATCTCGACGACGACACCGTCGGAGACCTGGTCCTTGAGGTCGCGCGGCGTGCCCGCCGCCACGATCTTCCCGCGCGTGACGACCGCGATGCGGTCGCAGAGCGCATCCGCCTCGAACATGTAGTGCGTCGTCAGGAGGACGGTCTTGCCCGCCTCCTTCAGCCCGAAGATCGTCTTGCGGAGCTCGCGGGCGCCGACCGGATCGACGCCGATCGTCGGCTCGTCGAGGAAGATCACCGGCGGGTCGTGCAGGAGGCCGCGGGCGATGTGGAGCCGCTGGCGCATACCGCGCGAGTAGCCCTCGACACGCTCCTTCTCGCGGCCCTGCAGCCCGACGAGCTCGAGCAGCTCGCCGATCCGTGCCCGCTGGCGACCGGGGTCGACGCCGTAGAGCTCGGCGAAGTAACGGAGGTTGTCGAGCGCGGAGAGGCGCTCGTAGAGGCCGCGGTCGCCGCCGAACACGTACCCGATCCGCTCCCGCACCCAGCGTGCGTCCTCGACGACGTCGCGCCCGAGCACGCGCGCCTGCCCCGACGTCGGGATGAGGAGCGTGATCAGCATCTTGATCGTGGTCGTCTTGCCGGCGCCGTTCGGCCCGAGGAGCCCGAAGAGCTCGCCCTCCTCGAGGGCGAAGCTGACCCCGCGCACCGCCTCGACCTCGAGTGACCGGCGCCGGAAGGTGCCAGTGGTCGTCCGGTAGGTCCGGTGGAGGTCGATCGCTTCGACGACGGGCGGCACGGGGTCTCACGCTAGCGGCGGCCCGGCGCGCGCAAGGGGCGGAAAGCCGAACCATCGACCCGCGCTGTTGACATGTCACCGGTCGCGCTGCGACAGTATCCGACCTGCGGACGCGTGCGTGGGGCGCAACATCGAGGAGCGGAACGGCGTCTCACCCCGTGAAGGCTCACCACCAAGGAGGAACGGAATGAAACGACGCGGAGGAGTGGTGCTGGCGCTTGCGACGATCGTCGCCGCGGCGCTCGCATCGACCGCCGGGGCGGGCTCGTCGGCCGTCAACCGTGCCGAGGCCGTGAACTGCAGCGGCACGATCAAGCTTCCCCTGCTGACACCGCTGACGGGCGGGGGCGGCCCCATCGGGAACGAGCAGCTCTCGTGGGCGAAGTACGCTGCGAAGACGCTGGGCCCGAAGCTCAAGCTGAACGTCCAGATCGTCGGCGGCGACACGCCCGTCGAGAAGGGCCCGGGCGAGGCGCTCAAGGTCGCTCAGAAGTTCATCTCCGACTCGCAGGTCGCGGCGGTCCTCGGGCCGGCGACGTCGGGTGGGGTCGCCTCGGCGAGCAAGGCGCTCGCAAAGGCCGGTCTGCTGCACATCTCCCCGTCCGCGACGGACACGTCGCTTGCCGCAGGGCCGAAGGCCAAGCGGACAGCGTCCCCCGTCGCGTTCTACCGGGTCGTCGGCGGGGACTACGTCCAGGGCCCGACCGATGCCAACTACATGATCTCCGCGCTCAAGGCGAAGAAGGTCGTGGTCGTCGACTTCCAGGAGCCCTATTCGGTAGGCCTCGCGCGTGCCGCGAACGCAACGCTCAAGGCAAAGGGCGTCACGACGATCCGACTGTCGACGTCGGTCGACACGACGGACTTCTCGTCGCTCGTCACCAAGGTGCCGAACGACGCGAACGTCGTGTTCTTCCCGACCCAGCAGCCGGAGGACGCGCAGACGTTCGGCCAGCAGCTGCTGGAGCAGGGCAAGCGCGCGAAGATGTTCGGCGGTGACGGGACGAACAACCCGAAAGCGTTCAAGATTCCGGGCTCGTACGTCTCGAACTTCGCGCCGGACATCAGCGGGATCAAGGGCAACGCGGCCCGTATCGCCGGGTGGAAGAAGGACAACCCGAAGGCGAGCCTCGGCTCGTTCGGCCCGCCGACCTACCTCGCGACGCAGATCGAGATGATGGCGATCCGCAAGGCCTGCGACGCTGGCGGCGGCAGCATCAAGAACCGCGCAGCCGTGCTCAAGTACGTCCGCGGGATCGTCGTCCCGAACTCGATCCTCGGGGGCACGTTCCGGTTCTCGAAGTCGAACAACGAGCCGGTGAACCCGAAGTTCTACATCTTCCAGATCCAGAAGAACGGCTCGTACAAGCTCGTCGGCTGAATCCGAGACGCATCTGTGTCGTAGGCTCTAGCGCGGCCGCGAGGCCGCGCTAGAGCCATGGACACCTTCATCCAGCTGACGCTCAACGGTCTCACGCTCGGGAGCGTCTACGCCCTGATCGCTCTCGGGTACTCGCTCGTCTACGGGATCCTCAAGCTCCTCAACTTCGCGCACGGTGACGTCGTCACCGTCGGCTCGTTCATCGGCTTCGGCATGCTCCAGCTGCTGGGCGGCTCCGCCGACCCGATCGTGCCGATCTGGCTCCTCCTCGTTCTGATCACCGGGGCAGCGATGGCCGGCTGTGCCGTGCTCGGCGTGGTGATCGAGCGCTTTGCCTACCGCCCCCTTCGCGACGCGCCGCGGATCGCGCCGCTGATCAGCGCGCTCGGCGTCTCCTTCTTCCTCGCATACTCGCTCCAGCTCTTGTTCGGCGCGGAGCAGCGCGACTACGACACCTTTTCGATGGGGGAGGGCGCGCTCTACTTCAAGGGGTTCAACATCGGCAACGTCAACGTCCCGCTGCTGCGCATCATCGTCATCGTCTCGGCATTTGCGCTGATGGTCGTGCTGTGGGTGCTCGTCAACAGGACGAAGACGGGCAAGGCGATGAAGGCGACCTCGTTCGATCGCGAGGCCGCTGCGATGATGGGCATCGACGTCGATCGCGTGATCGTGTTCTCCTTCGTGCTCGGCTCGGCGCTCGCGGGGGCCGCGGGCGTGCTCTTCGCGCTGCGCGTGCCGACGTACGCGTCGATCGGCTTCATCACCGGGTTGAAGGGGTTCACCGCTGCGGTGATCGGCGGGATCGGCTCCATCCCCGGCGCGATGGCCGGCGGCCTGATCCTCGGCTTCGCCGAGGCGTACACGCAGGGGTACGTGTCGACGAAGTGGTCCGATCTCGCGGTGTTCGTGATCCTGATCGGCTTCATGCTGTTCCGCCCGCAGGGGCTGTTCGGCCGACCCGACATCACGAAGGTGTAGGCGTGTCCGGACACTTCGACGACGACCTGACGCGGCCGCTCGAGGGCGCCGCGGAGGCGTCGAGCGCCGAGGGGCCGACGAGCCCGGAGGTCGGCCGCGACGAGTGGGTGGCACGGCACGGCGAGCACCTCGCCAGCCGCTCGGGCGTGCTTGGCACGCTCGAGGCGCGGCTCCGCACGGTTCCCTGGTGGGCGTGGCTGACGCTGCTCGTCGCGACGGCGTGCCTCGTCCCGGCGTTCTCGGACAGCGGCTACGTCCGCCGGGTCGCCTTCGACACCGTCGTATTCATGCTGCTGGCGCTCGGGTTGAACATCGTCGTCGGCTGGGGCGGGCTGCTCGACCTAGGCTACGTCGCGTTCTTCGGGATCGGGGCGTACGCCTACGCGATGCTCGCCTCCGACCAGTTCGGGATCCACCTCCCCTCGATCGTCGCGATCCCGCTCGTGGCGCTGATCGGCTTCGTCGCGGGCTGGCTGGTCGGGCTTCCTTCCCGACGGCTGACGGGGGACTACCTCGCGATCGTCACGCTGTTCTTCTTCCAGATCTTCCTCACGTTCACGAACAACGGCGACGACGTGCTGGGCCACAGCCTGACGAACGGGCCGAACGGCATCCTGAACCTCGACGCGCTCTCGTTCTTCGGGTGGACGCTGTCCACGACGACGTCGCAGGGCCAGTTCGGAATCGCGTACCTCTACGTCGCCGTCGTGCTGTTCGGGATCGTGTACGTCGCGCTCCACCTCCTGAACGACTCGAGGACCGGGCGTGCGTGGCGCTCGCTGCGGGAAGACCCGCTCGCGGCCGAGCTGATGGGCATGCCCGTCAACTGGTTGAAGCTGCTCGCGTTCGCGTTCGGCGCGTCGGTCGCGGCGCTCACGGGAACCCTCTCGGCGGCGCTGAACGGCAGCGTCTTCCCGCAGGACTTCGCGTTTCCGCTGCTGATCACCGTCTACACGATGGTGATCCTGGGTGGCGCGGGGAGCCAGCTCGGCGTCGTCATCGGCGCGATCCTCATCAGCGTGCTGCTCGAGGTGCTCCGCGACCCGGGCGACTCGCGCTCGCTGTTCTACGTGCTCGTGCTCCTGGCTCTCGTCGGCGTGTTCCGCCTGTCGCGGCAGCTCGCCGTCGTCCTAGCCGGAACGATCCTGCTGGGGTTCGCGGCCCGCTGGGCGGCGGGGGCGATCGACGATCGCTGGACCGCGGGGGTCCAGGAGAGCGGCGGCCGGGTCGCGGGCTGGTCGTCGGACTGGGTGATCGTCCCCACGCAGCTCGCGAGCTGGATCGCGCCCGTGACCTACATCGGCCTCATCGCGCTCGTCCTCGGTCTGACCTTGATCCGCGGGTGGCTCCGGATCGCGGTACTCATCCCGACCCTCTACCTCGCGGCATTCGTCTGGGAGAACGTGATGCTCGCCAAGCCGGAGCCGACGCGGTATGTCGTCCTCGGTGCCATCCTCGTCGCGGTGATGATCGTGCGGCCCAACGGCCTGCTCGGCGAGAAGCGGGTGGAGATCGTCTGATGGCGGCCGCCGAGAAGCTCCTGGAGCTCCA
>DASTKF010000281.1:0-22404 GCA_035716065.1 Gaiella sp. | reverse complement strand
AGATGCGCGAGCAGATCCGCCTGTGGTTCTACTCGCAGCTCTTCATGTCCGTGGCGCTCACCGGCAAGGCGCCGTTTCGTCGGGTGCTCGGCTACGAGAAGATGCTCGACGAGACCGGCCGCGAGATGCACAGCTCGTGGGGCAACACGATCGACGCGCCGGATGCCTTCGCGCGGATGGGCGCCGACGTGATGCGCTGGCAGTTCTGCGCGCAGCCGCCCGACCGGAACCTCCTCTTCGGCTTCGGGCCGGCGCACGAGATCCAGCGCAAGCTGCTTCGGCTCTGGCACTCGGTCACGTTCCTGACGCAGTACGGCAACGTCGAGTCGTTCTCGCCGCGCTACACCGACCTCGACGGGATGGAGGAGGTGAGCGCCACGCTCGACCGCTGGCTCGTCGAGCGCACGCGCCTGCTCGTCGAGGAGGCGACGGGCGCGTACGAGCGCTGGCTGACGGTCGACGTGATCCGCGCGTTCGAGTCGTTTCTCGACGACCTCTCGAACTGGTACATCCGCTGCTCGCGGCGGCGCTTCTGGGAAGGCGACGAGACCGCCCTGCGCGTGCTCTGGCACGCCCTCGCGCAGTCGCTGCGGGTGATCGCGCCCGTCCTGCCCTTCCTCTCGGAGCACCTCTGGCAGGTCCTCGTCCGCGAGCCGTGCCCCGACGCTCCCGACTCCGTCCACCTGGCGGGCTGGCCCGTGCCGCCAGGGCCCGACGCGGCGGCGCTGGTCGCGATGGCCGACGCGCGGCGGATCGTCGACCTCGGCCGCGCCGCGCGGTCGACCTCCGGCGTCAAGCTGCGACAACCGCTCGCCCGGCTCGTCGTCGAGGGCGCGTCACCTGCCGACGACCTCGTCGCGATCGTGCGTGACGAGCTTCGCGTGAAGGACGTCTCACTCGGCCACGTGGAGGCGGAGCTCGTGGTGAAGCCGAACCTGCCGGTGCTCGGGCCGAAGCTCGGCAAGGACCTCGGGGCCGTCCGCTCGGCGCTCGCGGCGGGCGAGTTCGAGGACCTCGGGGACGGCCGTTTTCGCGCCGCGGGCCACGAGCTCTCTCCGGAGGAAGTGCTCGTCGAGCGCTCTGCCCGCGACGGCTGGGCGATCGCGTCGGCCGACGGCGTCACGGTCGCGCTCGACACGGCGGTCGACGAGGCGCTCGAGCGCGAGGCTCGCGTCTACGAGCTGATCCACCAGGTGAACACGATGCGCAAGGAGGCGGGCCTCGCGCTGACCGACCGGATCGCGCTGACCATCCCGTCCCGCGAGGAAGACGTGCTCGAGCACGCGGACTGGATCAAGGCCGAGACGCTCGCAACCTCGCTCGAGGCCGCCGGCGAGGACGTCGTCCTCGCGAGGGCCTGAGCTACCGCTGCGACTCGGCGAGCTGTAGCTCGCGGCGCAGCTCGACGGGCAGGCGGAAGGTCACGTCCTCGTCGACCATCCGGTGCGACTCGATCCGCTCGACGCCGCGCGTGCGGAACCAGTCGCAGACCCGGGTCACGAGCCGCTCGGGCGCCGACGCGCCGGAGGTGATCCCGACCGTCTCGATCCCGTCGAGCCACGCCTCGTCGATCTCTGCCTCGTCGTCGATCAGGTGCGACGGCACGCCGGAGGCACGGGCGACGTCGACGAGCCGGTTCGAGTTGGACGAGTTGCGGGAGCCGATCACGAGCAGGAGGTCGATCTCGCCGAGCATGTCCTTGACCGCCCACTGGCGGTTCGACGTCGCGTAGCAGATGTCTTCCTTCTTCGGCCCCACGATGGCGGGAAAGCGACGCCGGAGCGTGCCGATGATCTCGGCGGTCTCGTCGACGGAGAGGGTGGTCTGGGTCACGTAGGCGAGCGGCGTGTCCGGAGGCAGTTCGAGCGCCTCGGCCTCGGCGACGTCCTGGACGAGGATCGTCGCCTCGGGCGCCTCGCCCATCGTGCCGACGACCTCCTCGTGGCCCTCGTGCCCGATCAGGAGCACCGTGTGGCCGGCGGCGGCGTAGCGCTTCGCCTGGACGTGCACCTTCGTCACGAGCGGGCACGTCGCGTCGATCACGTCGTGGCCGAGCTCGCGCGAGGCCGCGTGCACCGACGGTGCGACACCGTGGGCCGAGTAGACGACGGTCGCGCCGGGCGGCACGTCGGTCTCCTCCTCGACGAAGATCGCGCCCCGCGCCTCGAGGTCCCGCACGACGTGGATGTTGTGGACGATCTGCTTGCGCACGTACACGGGCGCGCCGTAATGCTCGAGCGCGCGCTCGACCGTCTCGACCGCGCGCTCGACCCCGGCGCAGTAGCCGCGGGGCGAGGCGAGCAAGACGCGCGTGACCACGACCCCAGGGTACTCAGCGGGACGTCTGCGCGAGCACGACGCCGACGAGCACGACTCCGCCCCCGACGAGCTGGGCGGCGGAGAGCGTCTCCCCGAGCCAGACCCATGCCACCAGGGCCGCGAGCAGCACCTCGATCATCGAGACGGTCGCCACCCGCGTCGCAGGGAGATGGTGCAGCGCGCCGAGCGAGAGGACGAACGGCAGGATCGTGCCGAGGACGATCATCCACAGGCAGAGCGCCCAGACCGGCGCATCGACCGCGTCGAGCGAGCCCTCGAGCGACACGGTCGCTCCGAGCGCGTCGAACGGGAAGCCCCACCACGGCTGCAGCAGGGCCCAGAAGAGCGCCGCCACGCCGAGCGAGAGGCACGTGAGCGAGAGCGCATCGCGGCGCGCGGTCTGGTGCTCGCCCGCGAGGTAGTACGTCGCGAGCGCGCCGGCGGCCAGGAGGCCGGCAACGACGCCGACGGTGTCGAGCCGGACGTCCTCCCACACCTCGCCCACGAGCACGAGGCCGGACAGCGCCAAGGCGAGCGCGGCCCAGACCCGGCGGCGCACGGGCTCGTGCCAGACGAGCCGTGCCCACAGCGCGACGAGCACCGGGGCGGTGAACTCCAGCAGGAGGCCGATTCCGATCGGCAGGCGCTCGATCGCGACGAGGTAGAGCCACTGGACGAGCGCGAAGCCGACGATGCCGTAGAAGACGAGCAGCGGAAGCTCGTCCCGCACGACGCGAAGCCGTCCGGGCGCGGTCGCGAGGACGAAGGCCGCCAGGCCGAGGAATGCGCCGGTCGCACGAAGCTCGGTGAGGCGGAGATTCGAGATGTCACCCTCGGTGAGGATGATCTTCGAGACGGAGCCGTTGACGGCGAAGAGCGCCGAGGCGGCGGTCACCATCGCATAGCCGAGCCGGGGGCGGGGCGCACCGGCCGGCCGCGCGCCGTGGAGGGTGATCTCCGTCACCCGCGGAACCTAGCCGCGGCCGGCCGTAGACTTCCTGAGGTCACGGGGTGTGGCTCAGCCTGGTAGAGCGCCCGGTTTGGGGCCGGGAGGTCGTCGGTTCGAATCCGACCACCCCGACCTTGCTCGCCAGGCAGGAATCCGCAGACGGATTCCTGCGGCTTGATCCCCGCCTTCGGGGGCCAGGGCTACCGTTCCTCGGATGCGACGCCTTGTCCCCGTGCTGGTCGCGCTCGTCGCTGCGACCGTCGTCGGCGCCGCGTCACCGGCGGAACGCGGGCTTCCGGCGTTCCGCGGCTCCGTCAGCGCGCTGTCGCCCGCCGTTCGCCACACGATGACCGGCGTCTCGTGGAAGCCCGGGTGCCCCGTGGGGCTCGACGAGCTCCGGCTCGTGCACGCGCGCTACGTGGGCATGGACGGGCACGCGCGCACGGGTCGGCTCGTCGTCCATCGTGAGGTCGCCACGGAAGTCGTCGCGGTGCTTCGGCGGCTGTACGCCGCGCGGTTCCCGATCAGGCGGATGGTTCCGGTCGACGCCTACGGCGGCTCCGACTACCGATCGATCGAGGCGGACAACACGTCTGCCTTCAACTGCCGCTACGTCGACGGCACGACGCGCTGGTCGGAGCACGCCTACGGTCGCGCGATCGACTTGAACCCGATCGAGAACCCGTACGTTACGTCGAGCGGCACGACCTCGCACCCGGCGAGCAAGCGGTATCTCCGTCGCGCGCCGTATCGCCCCGGGATGGCGGTCGAGGGCGGCGCGGTCGTCCGGGCGTTCGACGCCGTCGGCTGGGGCTGGGGCGGTCGCTGGTCGGGTGCCCGCGACTACCAGCACTTCTCGGCGAGCGGCCGCTGAGCGCGAAACGAAGAAGAAGAAGCGGGCGACCGGGCTCGAACCGGCGACATTCAGCTTGGAAGGCTGACGCTCTACCAACTGAGCTACACCCGCACGGCAGTAGCGTAGCGCCGTGAGCCCGGGCGATTGGTCTGCGAACTGGGAGGCGCTTGTTCCCGTCGCGGCAGCGGCGGTCTACCTGGCCGGCACGCGCGGCGAGCGGCACGCGCTCCGCACCGCCTCGTTCCTCGCCGGATGCGCGCTCCTCGTCGTCGCGCTCGTCACGCCCCTCGACACGCTCGCGCGCGAGTACCTCGTGTGGGGGCACCTGCTCCAGAACGTCGTCCTCGCCGAGTGGGCGCCGCTTCTGCTGGTGCTCGGCATTCCTCCCCGACTCGCGGAGCGGCTCACACGGTCGCGGATCGTGCGGACCCTGACGCTGCCGTACGTCGCGCTGCCGCTCTGGGTCGGGACGTACGCGCTGTGGCACGTCCCCGCGCTCTACGACGCCGCGCTGCGGCATCCATCGAGCCTGCTGGCCCTGGAGCATGCGACCTACGTCGTGTCGGGCGCGCTGTTTTGGTGGTGCGTCTGGCAAGACGTGCCACACAGGCTCTCGTCGATGGCGCGCGCCGGCTACGTCGTCGCGGCGTTCGTCCTCTCGGCGCCGCTCGGGCTCGTGCTCGCGCTCGTCCCCCGGCCGCTCTACGACTTCTACGCCGCCGCGCCCGAGCGGGTCTGGGGCCTCTCGCGCCTCGAGGACCAGCAGCTCGGCGGGATGACGATGGCCGGTGAGCAGTCGATCGTGTTCTTCGCCGTCTTCGCGTACTGGTTCGCGTGCTTCCTCGCGGAGCAGGAGCGGCTCGAGGAAGTAGCCTGACGCGATGCCCCGTCGCGCCGTCCTCGGGAGCTCCGTGGCGCTCGCCACCGTGCTCGCGACGGCCGTGGCGGTCGCGGCGCCGTCTCCGCCTGCGTTCGCCTACGGCGTGGCCGCCGGCGAGATGACGCCGACCTCGGCGCGGCTCTGGACACGGGCTCCGAAGGCCGGTCCGGTGACGCTTGTCCTGACGGGCGCGGGGACGACGCGCCGGTTCGCGCTGACGGCATCGCGCGGGTTCGACCTCACCGTGCAGCGCACGGTGCGAAGCCTGCGACCGGGAACGACGTACCGCTACCGCTTCGCGCAGAGCGGCGTCACCGGCGTCACCGGACGCTTCGAGACCGCACCGGCCGCGACCGCGACGACCGCCGTGCGATTCGCGATCTCGGGCGACGCCGACGCGACGCCTGGCCCGAACGGCAGGCCCGGCTTCAACGGCTTCGAGACGTACGGCGCGATGGCGCGCGCCCGGAACGACTTCGCGGTCAACTTCGGCGACACCATCTACTCCGACTCCGAGGTCGGCGGCTCTCCGGTCGCGCGGACCGTCCCACAGAAGTGGGCGAAGTACCGGCTCGGGCTCGCGCTCGAGCCGTTGCGCCGCCTTCGTGCCTCGACCGGCGTGTACAGCGGTTGGGACGACCACGAGTTCGTCAACGACTACTCCCGCGCCGAGCACGGCGGCGCGATCTACCGCGCGGGCGTCAAGGCGTTCCTCGACTACACGCCCGCGTCGTACAGCGCACGCACCGGCGACTACCGGACCTTCCGCTGGGGCAAGAACGTCGAGCTCTTCCTGCTCGACGGCCGCAGCTTCCGGAGCGCAAAGGCGACAGCCGCCTGCAACGGCGACATTGCGCCGACCGCGCCGGCCGCGGTGCGCCAGGCCTTCGCGGCGCTGGCGCCTTCGCTCGCCAAGCCAGTGCCGCAGTCGTGCCTCGACGCGATCGCCTCGCCGCAGCGGACACTGCTCGGCGCCGCGCAGCTCGCCGCGTTCACGAAGGCCGTGCGCGCCTCGACGGCCACGTTCAAGATCGTCGTCAACCCGGAGCCGATGCTGCAGCTGTACGCGCTCCCGTACGACCGGTGGGAGGGCTACGCGGCCGAGCGGGCGCGCGTGCTCGAGGTCCTCCGCAGCGTGCGGAACGTGGTCCTCCTGACGACCGACATGCACGCGCACGTGATCGGCGAGATCCGGACGGACACGTTCGCGCCCGGTGGCCCCGTCGGGACGGGCGTCTGGGAGGTCGTCACAGGCCCCGTCGCGACCAACACGTACGCGAGGGAGATCGATTCGTTCCTCGGCGCGCCCGGCTTCGGAGCGGTCGTGACGGGCGCCTTCTTCAAGCCGGAGCCGCCCCGCGGCCTCGGGCTGCGGTGCGCCCAGACCGACACGTACGGCTACGCGCAGGTCACGGTCACGTCGACGACGCTGACGGTGCAGCCGAGGACGGCCTCGGGCGGCATCGTGATCGACGCGGCAGGCACCCCGTGCGCGCCGCTCGTCCTTCGGGCGATGTGATCGGCCCGCGATGAGCGGCACCCGGCACTACAGCGAGCTGCTCGGCCTGCCGCATGCGCGTGCGATGCTCGGCTGGTCGCTGCTTGGCCGGCTGCCGCTCGGGATGGCGCCGCTCTCCCTCCTCTTCCTCGTCCGGGGCGAGGGATGGAGCTACGGCGCCGCCGGTGTCGTCGTGGCCCTCTACGCGATCGCGGTCGGCGCGGGCGCGCCGGTGGCGGGCCGTCAGGTCGACCGGTTCGGCCCGACACCCGTGCTTCGCATTCGCGCGGTCGCCTACGCGCTCTTCGCCTGGAGCGTCGTCGCGCTCGCGGTGCTCGACGCGGGTCTCGTCCTCATCGCCGTTGTCGCCGCGCTCGCCGGGCTCGCGCTGCCGCCGCTCTCGTCGACGGTGCGCGTCGTCTGGCCACGTCTCGCCCCCGACGAGCTGCGCTCGACCGCCTACGCGCTCGAGGCCTCGCTCCAGGAGGTGTTCTTCGTCGGCGGGCCGCTGCTCGCGGCCGCGCTCGCCACCGTCAGCCCGGCCGCGGGGCTCGCAGGGGCCGGCGTCGCGAGCCTGGTCGGCGCGACCGCGACGGCGCTCCTGCCGCCGGTGCGGCAGACACCGCGGTCGCGAACGGGCGCCGCGGGCCTGCTCGGCGCGCTGGCGTCCCGCGGCGTCCGCACGGTCGTCCTCTACGCAGCGACGATCGGAGTGGGGTTCGGCTCGGTCGAGCTCGCGATGCCGGCCTTCGCCGAGGCCCACGGCTCGCGCGAGCTCGGTGGTCTCGCGCTTGCGTCGTTCTCGGGCGGAAGCCTCGCCGGCGGCCTCGTCGCCGGGATGCACCCGCCAAGCAGCGTGCTGCGACGCTTCGGGCTCGGCTCGTTCGCGATGGCCGCCGCCCTGCTTGGGCTCCTCCTCGCCGTGTCGATCCCCACACTCTGCCTGCTCGCGTTCGTCGCAGGGCTCCCGATCGCCCCGACGATCGGCGCGCTCTACTCGCTCATCGACCGCTCGGCCCGGCCGGGGACGGCCGCGGAGTCGTTCGCGTGGTTCGGCACCGCCGTCTCGATCGGGATCGCCGCCGGATCGGTGCTCGCGGGCGTGCTCGTGGACGAGCGGGGGGTGCGCGCGGCGTTCGCCGCCGGCGCGGCCATAGCCTTCTGCGGCGCGCTCATCGGTTGGGCACGGCGCGGCACGCTTCGGCCCAGTCCGTACAGAGCCGAGCCAGTGTCTACCCTGCTCACCGAGCGCCCGTAGCTCAGGGGACAGAGCAGCGGACTTCTAATCCGCGGGTCGGAGGTTCGAATCCTCCCGGGCGCATCCGATGAACAAAGGGATTTAAGGCTACTTCCGCTGCTAGATAGACAACGCGCTTGACTGCGCGTAAGGAATGTGCGTAAATAATCGGTGTCGACGTCGATTCCCTTTACGCACAGGAGGTGCAGCGATGACATCGATGGCGCTTGATGGAGGCCGGTTCGCTGAGGCCGAGGAGCTGCGCGAGCGGGCCGAGCAACTCCCGACGGACCCGTACGACACGGAATACGCGGAGCGCGATGAGTATGCGCAGCTGTCGCTTGGAGTGGCCGGCGAGCAGCGGACGATTCCGGGTCTGGCGAATCCGTGCGGGGAGGTATGAGCGATGGCGTCTCTACAGGTTCGGCATCAGGGGCGCCGCGACAAGGACACCCGCGAATGGAAGGGCTGCGCGCTAGGGCGTCAGTGGACCCCGGTCGCGACGCTCGACGAGGGCCGATGCGACTGCTCGCCGACGTTCTACGTCGTCACGTCGGTCGGCGGGAAGCTGATCCGCGAGAAGGCTGGCACCGATCGCGCCAAGGCTGAGGAGCGGCTCGGGCGCGTTGCGATCCACTTGAACGAGGGCGACTACAAGCCTCCCGTTCACAAGCGGTTCGGTTCGTTTGCCGACGAGTGGGTGGCCGGGCTACAGCGCCGGTCGACGACCGTGAAGGAGTACGAGACGACGCTCGCGTACGCGAAGCGGGCATTCGGGAAGCGGCCGGTGTCGTCGCTGACGCCGGCGGACGTGCGGAAGATGCTGACGCTAATCGAGGCGGACAACCGCGAGAAGCGGAAGCGGCGCGATCCGGTGAGCGGGAAGCTGGTCCCGGCTGAGGTGTCTCCGACAACGCTCGCGAAGCATCTCCGGCATCTCGCCGCGTGCCTCGAGGCGGCGGTCGCCGACGGGCTGCTCACGACCAATCCGGTCCGGCGGCTCGATCGGAGCTCGAGGCCGAAGGCGGCGAAGCGGCGGCCGTCGTTCTTCACGGACGACGAGCTGCGCCGGCTGTGGCCTGAGCTTGAGAAGCGGCCCGTTTACCTGAACCTCTGCCGGCTGGCGGTGCTGACCGGGCTCCGTCACGGCGAGCTCGCGGCGCTCCGCTGGACGGACGTGCGTCTCCTGGACGGCGAGCTGGAGGTGCGGCGGCAGTTCACGCACGGTGTCGAGGTCGACCGCACGAAGGA
The DNA here is from genome assembly GCA_035716065.1 of Gaiella sp. Lineage (GTDB taxonomy): Bacteria > Actinomycetota > Thermoleophilia > Gaiellales > Gaiellaceae > Gaiella. The sequence continues at coordinate 13,414 of DASTKF010000281.1, read as the reverse complement.
CGCCGAGCCCCGGACGGTGCATCTGGTGCCGCAGGCGCGCGAGCTGCTCGCCGACTGGTACGCGGCGACCGGCGACGAGGGGCTGGTGTTCGAGCTCGAGCAAGGCGGCCACCTGGACGACTCGAACACTCGGAAGGTGCTCTACCGGGCGATGGCGAAGGCAGGCGTCCCTCGCGAGGGCGACAGCGGCCGCGCGCGCACGTTCCACAGCTTCCGGCACTCGTTCGCCCGGGTCGCGCTCGAGCACGGCCAGAGCATCCAGTGGGTGAAGGACGAGCTCGGCCACTCGACGATCACACTCACGGTCGACCTGTACGGGTCGTGGTCGCAGGCCGCGGCGCGGGCGGAGGCTGACAAGCTGGCGGGCGCGTTCGCGGTCTGAGCCGGCGTTACGATGGGGCCGCGCGGGGCGACTGCGCGGCCTCCAGGGATCGGCGTCGACAACCGCATCGCTGGGACGCGCATCGCCTCGCCGGACTCTGTTACGCGAAAGTTACGGCGAACACATGTTCGTGTAGCGGCCTTGGGGTTCTCTAGACTCGTTCGCGGTTGTACGCATCTGAGTCCAGGCGGGTGGGGGAGTAGCGCTCCCCCACACGTCATCCGCCGGAGGAAGGGCGCCGACCATCAGGCTCAAGATGCGGACACCAAGATGCCACCGGATGAAGTAGCCGCCGACTACGGCGACTTCGAAGCTGACTGCGACCTGGCCGACGGGTTCGACGGGGACGCCGCGGCCGACGCGCACGACGAGGCTCAGGCGAAGGCGGAGGCCTACCAGCGGGCCGAGGCGGCTCTTCGCGGCGTCGTGTTCGGCTCCGAGCTCGAGCGGTTGATCGCCGTGCAGCTTCTCGCGGACGAGATCGTGCAGGACATGCTCGGTGGCGACTCGGAGGACAGCCCCGATGGGATCGTCTGGCACGCGGATACGTCACGGCGCGAGCGGGCGTGGGCCGCGAGGCCGCTTCGCTGGCCGCGTGCTCGTCGGCAGGAGCCGCGCTCCGTGCAGTTGCGGCGGCGCGTGGTGCGGTCCGCGTCCAGGGCGCGTCAGACCGCGGGCCGCCGGTCGCGGTGCGGGTCGCGGGCCGGTCCTGCTCGACAAGACGACTCCGACCCCGAACCACCATCCGTAGCTAGCCGTCGTCGTTCCCCGCTCGGGGGCCGGCGGTGAAGAAGCTCTATTTCACGCTCGAGGAGCTCGCCGCGCGGTGGCGCTGCTCGGAGCGGGCTCTCAGGGGCAGGATCGCGAGAGGCACGCTCGAGGCAACCCGGTTCCCTGGGTCGCGTCCGTGGCTCGTCCACGCCGATGTGGTCGCGGAGCTCGAGCGCGGCGCCGGTGACCGCGAGGGGTCGACGGCGTGAATCTGACGGCCGCGGGATCGAGGCGGTGCGGTTCGTGCCGGAGAAGGCGCGAGCTCGTCGCGTTCCTCGAGACGGAACCCTGGGGTGAGGTTCGCCTGGTGTGCGCCGCGTGCCGCGATCGGCTCGTCGACGTCCAGGTGCGCTACTTCGTCCAGGTCGACAAGGCGACCCGGACGGCGCGCGCCGGCCGAGAGAGCTCGTCGTGAGCTGGCTGGTCGACGCGGCGGATCTGCTCGCCGAGCCGGACCCCGGGCCGACGCCGTGGCTCGTCGAGGGGCTGATCGTCGACCAGGCGTTGACGGCCGTGGTCGGGAAGTGGAAGACGACCAAGAGCTGGGGGATGCTCGAGCTCGGCGTGTCGATCGCCACGGGCCGGCCGGCGTTCGGGTCGGCGGCGGTGGCGGAGCCGGGGCCGGTGGTGTACGTGATCGAGGAGTCGGGCCGGCGGGCGTTGTGGCGGCGGCTCGACATGCTGTGCCGCGGCCGGGGGATCGCGCCGGACGAGCTCCGTGGCGGACTGCTGCTCGCGGCGAACGAGCGGGTCAAGCTGGACGATCGCGAGTGGCAGGAGCGGCTCCTCGGGCTCGGGAAGCGGGCGCCGCGGGCGTTCATCTTCGACCCGTTGGCGCGGATGAAGGCGCCGGCGCGGGATGAGAGCTCCCAGACGGACATGGCGCCGGTGATCGAGTTTCTCCGGGTGCTGCGTGACGAGACGGACGCGGCGCCGGTGTTCGTGCATCACTCCGGGCACCAGGGCGAGCATATGCGCGGCTCGAGCGATCTCGAGTCGGCCTGGGAGTCCCGGCTCGCGTTCTCCCGGGACGAGGAAACCGGGGTTGTGAAGGTCAAGGCGGAGCACCGCGAGGAGGAGTCCGGCGGGCTCGTCAACTACGAGCTCCACCATCACCGCGAGGCGCGCACGATCCGGCTCCGGCCGACCGTGCTGCCGCTCGCCGAGCGCATCCTCGAGCACCTCCAAGAGCACGGCCCGATGGGTGCCGGCGAGCTCGCCAAGGCGATCGGTACGCGGCGCGCTGACGTCGACCGAACGCTCGCCGCCCTGTCCCAGGACGGGACGACCCACCGCGCGCCGTCCGGGAAACGGGACGCCGCGGGACGACCCATCACCGCGAAGGTCTGGCACGCCAGCAAACAAGCCGTTTTGCGTGTCGTCCCGGATTCGGACGACACGGGACGTTCCGCACTCTCAGGGGAGTCGGCTGGGGCGTCTCGTCCCGTCCCGCCCCCTAAAGGGGGGGCGGTACTGGGACGACACGCCACCCAGGACGCCGAGGGCGATCTGCCGGCCTCCGCGAACGGTGACGGCCGGCAGCGTACGCGCGCACGCGAGGCGGACGATTCGAGCTCCGTCGGTGCGCAGTTGGAGCCGGAGCTCGGGAACGTTCCGGGGATCGCCGGGGACGTTCCGGGCACGCTCGAGGAGCCGGAGCTCGTCAGCGCGGAGGCGCAGCTCGACGAGGCCGAACTCGCGGCGGCCGAGCTCCAGGCGAGGCTCAGGGCGGCGGAGTGAAGCGGGGCGCGTCAGGGCGCTGCGGCTGGCGCTGGACGAGGCCGCGGTGGCGGTCGAAGTGAGCGGTGCGCCTGCGGATGGGCACTCCGCGGGTACGTCCAGGAGGCCTGGTTCGATGCGGGCGCGCAGGCCTGCGCGTAACGAGCGCGTATAGCGATGCCGGCGCTGACGACCGCCGCGATCGCCGACCGGATCCGGCTGCCGGTGCCAGGCGGCCGAGCTCCTCGCCGAGCTCCACGCCGCCGTGAGCGACCACGCCGCAGGACGGGTGGGGGTGCCTCGAGCGACCCAGGCGCCGAGCCGGCGACCCCCGACCCCCGCCGAACCCCGGAATCTCGACCCCGGGGCGCCCCTACCCCACCCCCCGACCCCCCTCGCGCGCTCGTCCCGGCTGCGGTGACACCCCCACCGCCTTCACGGCCACGGGGGTTCTCATCGTCGGCTGGTAACCGGGGTTCGGTGGTAGCGTCGGCTGCGTGTTCGGGCTCGTCGCCTTGGTGCTGACGCTGGCGGCGCCGGTGGTGCCGTTGTCGCTGCCGGTGCATGGCTGCGTGACGGCCGGGTCGGGGCGGGTGGTGTGCGCGGTGCGGCCGGTGTCGGTGTTGCCGCGTACGCCGGGTGGCGCGCTGCTGCTGCGGCGCTAGCTGGAAACCCCGCTTTTGCAGGGATTTCGTCCTGCGGGTTGGGTATGGTGGGTGCATGAGCTCTGCAAGCGAGGCGACGGCCGGTCGGCGAGCGGGATGCTGCGGGAGCTGATTCGGGCCGCGGGGACGGCGTGGGCGACTGGTGAGGATCGGTGGGCCATGCGGCGGTGACCGCGTGGCTGCGGTTGCTGAGGCCGGCGCGGCCGAGGGCGTGGTGCCCGTCGTGGGGTCTGGATTCCTCGAGTACGGCGGCTTTCGACCGGCATCGGGTCGGGCTGCACGCGTATCTGTTCGCTGAGGGGCTCGCGTTCGATCCGCCGCGTGAGGATGGGCGGCGGTGTCTGGACGTGGACGAGATCCGGGCGCTCGGGATGCTGATCGACGGGCGGGGCCGGTGGGCGCTCGTGCCGTCGAAGAAGCAGTTGGCGGGGCTTGCGCGGATAGCCGCAGGACGTGCGAGCGTCGCGCAGGACGCGCCGGGAGCGGTCGAAGGTACTCCTGGGAGAGTTGCGGCGTGAACGGGGTCGGTCAGAGCGCGGCCGAGGATCGTCACGAGCCGATACAGGTCGAACGCCTGGCCCACCTCAGGCGGCGACGCCGGACAGCCGGTTGGCGGAGGCGCTTTCGTCGGCGGAGCGCCGGCGCGAGCGGCTGAACACGCTGAAGCTGGAGCGGAACGAGCGGGGGCTCGCGGCACGCACGATGCCCGCACTATGGGGGATCGATGTGCTCGTCCTGGGCTGTGAGCGCGCAGGCACGGGCGCCTAGCCGTTGCGCAGCCGCGCGACCGCTGCGGTGCGGGTATGGACGCCGAGCTTCGCGAAGGCGTTCTGGAGGTGGCGGCGGACGGTTCCGGGTGAGATCCAGAGCCGCTCGGCGATCTGGGCGTTCGTCAGGCCCTCCGCGACGAGCATCACGACCTCGTGCTCACGGTTGGTCAACGGGTGGGTCGCGCTCGGCTCTGGCGCATCTTCGACTGGGGCTTGGCGAAGCTGCGCGGCCGATGCGGCGATCCGTCGCCGGAGCGGGGCGCGGCTGGAGGAGGCGGCCGCGGTGCGCTGGAGGGACTGCCTCCGGTCAGCGGCAAGCTGGTTCAAAAAGTGCGGGCTCGCGTCGTACATGAGTTCTCCTTGGGGTGTCGTGAACGGGCAGCTTCCGCAGGGTGGACGCGCCCGGTCGAGCGACGGTCGAGCGCCGCTGTAGGACGCGCGCACCGTCGGTGTTAGCGTCCGCTCCGGGGTGACGATGGAGTTCCGTGTCCTCGGTCCGCTCGAGGTGATCCACGACGATTGCGTCGTCGTGTTGAGCGCGGCGAAGCCGCGGGCGCTGCTTGCGATGCTGCTGCTTCGGGCGAACGAGTTCGTTTCGAATGACCGGCTGATCGACGACCTCTGGGAGGACGAGCCGCCGGCGACCGCCGGGAAGGTCTTACAGACGTACGTCTCTCAGCTCCGGAGGGTGCTGGGGCGCGAAACGATCGAGACGGGGCCGGCCGGGTATCGCCTTCGTGTCGATCCGGCGCGCTTCGACCTGCTCCGCTTCCGTCGGCTCGTCGCGGATGGGACGGGTGGGGAGCCGGAGCAGGTTGCGTCGAGGTTGCGCGAGGCGCTGGCGCTTTGGCGCGGTGAGCCGTTGGTCGAGTTTGCGCACCAGGCATGGGCGAGGGTCGAGGCGGAGCGGCTCGATGCTGGTCGTCTCGACGCCTTGGAACAGCGGATCGAGGCGGATCTGGCCTCAGGGCGCGACCGGGAGCTGATCGATGAGCTCGAGCGCCTCGTTGGCGCGCACCCTCTTCGCGAGCGCGCCCGCGGGCAGCTGATGCTGGCGCTCTACCGCGCGGGACGACAGGCCGACGCCCTCGCGGCGTACCGAGCGGCCCGTGAGGCGTCCGTCGAGAGCCTCGGCCTCGAGCCAGGAGCGTCCCTGCGGAATCTCGAGCGCGCGATCCTGCACCAGGAGCCATCACTGGACCGCATGCCACCGCGGCCGCCGCTCCGCGAGTGCCGGTCGGCGGGCCTCCCGGTCCGCACGACGTCGTTCGTCGGTCGAGCGCGCGAGCTGGAGGAGATTCGCGAGCGCCTGGTTGTCGGCGCCGCGCCCTTGCTGACCTTGACCGGCCCTCCAGGAACCGGGAAGACGCGGCTTGCGATCGAGGCTGCCACGGGTTTGACCGACGCTTTCCCGGACGGGATCGTCGTCGTCGAACTTGCTCCGCTTCGCGATCCCGCCTTGCTCGTCACGACCATCGCTTCGGCGCTAGGTATGAGTGAGGAGTCCGAGCGGCCGCCCGTCGACATCGTTGCTTCGGCCCTTCGCGGGCGGCGGCTCCTTGTCGTGCTCGACAACTTCGAGCAGCTGATCCCGGCGGCGGCGCTCCTGTCAGATCTTCTCGACCATGTGGGGGAGACCCGGTTCCTCGTCACGAGTCGGGCGCCGCTCGACATTCCCGGGGAGCGGCTCTATCCGGTGCCGTCGCTCGCGCTGCCCGACCCGACGCATCCGCCGCACGTCGTCCACCTTCGCCAGGTCGAGGCTGTCCGGCTGTTCGCCGAGCGGTCACAAGCGGCGCGGCCCGACTTCGTGCTTTCCGACAAGAACGTCGGCGCCATCGCGGAGCTCTGCGTCCGACTCGACGGGCTGCCGCTCGCGCTCGAGCTCGCGGCGGCACGGGTCAAGATCCTGACACCGAGTGCGATCCTGCAGCGGCTCGACGCACAGCTCGAGCGCCTCAGGGCGGAGCCGGGCTCCGGTGCGCCGCAGCGACACCGGACGCTCTGGGCCGCGATCGACTGGAGCTATGCGCTGCTCGAGCCGACCGAGCAGCGGCTATTCGCGTCGCTGGGCGCATTCGTGGACGGCTTCACACTCGGAGCGGCGGAGGCCGTTGCCGCAGACCCCGAGCTGGACGTCGTCGAGGGCGTCGAGTCCCTCCTGCGTAACAACCTCGTCCGGACGGACACGATGGCCGGCGGCGAGCCGCGCTTCGGCATGCTCGAGACGATCCGCGAGCACGCCCTCGAACGGCTCGCCGCAGGAAACGACCTCGAGCACGTCCGGCAGCGTCACGCGCTCTACTACCTCGAGCTTGCCGAGCAGGCGCACGCCGCGCTTCTCGGACCCCAGCAGCGGACCTGGCTCGAACGACTCGACGCCGACCGCGGCAACGTCCGGGCCGCCCTGGCGTGGACGATCGAGAGCGGCGAGACGGACATGGGCCTCCGGGGCGGGGCGGCGCTCTGGCGCTACTGGCAAGCTCGTGGGGCGGCCCGAGAGGGCCGCGAGACGCTCGAACGACTTCTCGACGCGCCGAACGGCTCGACGCGTGCCCGTGCGCTTGCAGAAACACGAGTCGCGTCGCTCGCGCTCGTTCAGGGCGACCACGAGGCCGTGCTACGGCTCGGCGAGTCGAGCCTGCCGGTCCTCCGGCGTCTCGGCGACGCCGAACACGAGGCGGCGATCCTCGGCGTGGTGGCCTTCTCCGCGCTCGCCTTCGGCGATGGGGAGCAGGCGGTTCGCCTCGCGGAGGAGGGCATCGACGCAGCACGACGGTCGGGCGATCCGGTGGTCGAGTCTTATGCCGCCTACAACCTTGGGATCGTGCGAGCGTGGCACGGCGACCTCGCCGAGGCCGAACGGCTCCTGCGGTGGAGCGTGCAGGAGGCGAGCCGACTCGGGAACGCCCGCAGCGTGGCGCACTGGAGCAGAAGCCTCGGAGGCATGCTCCACTCGCGCGGCGACTCCGAGTCGGCACGGGCGTTGATCGAGCAAAGCCTCTCGCTCCACCGTACGCTCGACGACGCGTGGGGCATCTCCCATGCCTTGTCAAGTCTTGCGCTCGTGCTGGTGGACGCGAACGAGGCGGGCGCCGCGCAACGGCTGATCGACGAGAGCATCTCGATCGAGCGGGACGTCGGCGACGTGCCGGGCCTGATCTTCAACATCGAGGTCAACGCCAGACTGGTCGCGTCGCAGGGGCACGATGCCCTCGCCGTACGGCTGTTTGCGTGCGCGAGCGGCCTGAGCCAGGCGATGGGATTCCGGCGCCATGCACGCCCGGTCGACTGGATCGACCACGAACGGGACATCGAGGAGCTTCGGTCTCGGCTGGGCGAGGACGTGTTCGCCGACGCCTGGGAACGGGGTCGCACGATGACCCTGGACGAGGCGCTCGAAGACGCTCTCGCGGCCGATTAGTCAGCCAGCCGAGTGCCCTGCGACCAGGACCTCGCTCGACAAGGTCGCGTGGCACGGCCTCGCCATACGACGGTAGAGACGGCCGTGCGAGCGAGCTCTAGCGCTCGGTTCTTAGTCCGACGGGGATGCCTTCGGTGCGACGGCGTAGAGGCGCCACTCCCCGGGGATGCCCTTCAGCTGGCTTGCCCCACGATCCTCGAACGTGATTCCGGAGCCGGCGAAGAGGGCTTTCACCGTGCTGGAGACGAGCACCTCCCCAGGCGTCGCGAGCCATGCGATGCGCGCTCCGGTGTGCACCGCGATCCCGGCCACCTTGCCGTCGACAACCTCACATTCGCCGGTGTGGAGGCCTGCGCGTACCTCCAGGCCGAGCTCCGCGACCGCTTCTGCGATGGCGCCGGCGCAGCGCACCGCCCTGGCCGAACCGTCAAAAGGAGGCGAAGAAAACCGTCTCCGGCGGTGTCAACCTCCTTGCCTCGGTAGTGGACGAGCTGGCGGCGAACGCGCTCGTGATGGCGCTTGGGGACTTCCCCCACACACCCGGCGCGTACTACGGGGCGCGCTCTGATGGCCCAGACTCTGCATGGTTGTCCGTTGCGACACTGTTACGCCTGCCCGCCGCGCGCGGGTAGCGTCAAGCGGTGCTGCTCGCCGGCTTTGACCTGCCCGTCTCCGACGTGCTCGACCTCGTCGTGATGCTCCGCCGCGCCGACTACGCGAACACCGCCGACACACTCGAGGGCGCCATCGTCGCCGACCTGTCCGACGTCGCGCTAGCCGGTCCCTGACCGGATCGACGATCCTGTGGACGAGCCGCCGGCCGGGCCGCCTGCACAGCTCCGCGGGCTACTGCTCGAGCAGCACGCCGGTCGTGTCAAGGGACGGCCCTCGTCTAGCGTGGTCGGCGGTGAACAAGCGGCAACGACGTCGGCGCGCTGATCGGGTCCGCAACATTCCGCGGGCTCCGCGGCAATGCATCGTGTGCCTCTCGAGCAGCAACCCGATGCGCTCGGAAGAGCATGTCCTATCCGAAGCGCTCGGGAACAAGAGCCTGATTCTTCGTCCTGGCATCATCTGCGACACCTGCAATAACGGGATCTTGTCGCGCCTCGATCAGGCGCTCCTCGCGTTTCCGCCGATCCAGTTCATGCGAGTGCTGTGGGGGCTCCCCTCCAAGACGGGACGCAACCCGGTCGCAAAGTTCTCCAACGGGACGATCAGCTTCAGGGACGGCAACAACCTCGTTGTCGAGGGCAGTTCGCAGCGCTTCATGGAGGATGCCGACCGAGGCTTCCGCTTCAACCTCGAGATCGCCAATCTGACTGCGAGCAAGCTTGAGCTTGTGAGTCGAGCCTTGCTCAAGTGCGCCCTCGGATGCGCCTACTTCGATCACGGCTACCGCAAGCTGGTCGGGTCCGAATGGGACGATGTCCGATCGGCCGTCCGAGACGGCGGCCACCGCGGTTACGTGATGGTGCCGAGCCGCATGACTATGGGAGGCCCGGTGGAGTTGAGGTACTGGACGGGCGATCCGGCCCACGATGGGTATCGACTCGCAGTCCGGCTCGAGGTGCGTGGGATGCTGTGTCTAACGGTTCTCGGCCATCACATGCCGTCCGCAGAGATCATCGGAGTGGGCCACGTGCTGTCATTCCCGGAGCCGCGGCGCACCCCGAAAATCAGGTTGACCGCGAACGGCACGTTCGGGCACAAGCAACAGCTCGCACGCGACGACCCGGCAGTCATCGCGGCGATCGGGCACCCATAACAGCCTTCCCCGCTGTACGCACGTCTCCAACCACGCTCGACGTCCGCACGCACATAGCCTCGGTACCGGACGAGCTGTGCGTGAGGAAGCACGTCGCCCCCGGGCCAGCACGGGCTCGCCCGACCCTCAGCTACGGACAGGCGAAACTGATGTCGTCGACCATCTCCTGGATCGCCGAGTTCGTGTTCGTGTTTGTGACGGCATCGCAGATATCGGTGACGCTCTGCTCGACATCCGTGACACGGCTGTCCAGGTCAGCGTTCTCGAGCTCGAAGAGCCTGCCGTCCAGATCGGCGTCCTCGAGGTCACTCAGCCGCGAATCGAGATCGTCGAGCCCGGCTGGCTCGCCGACCTGCTCCTCAAGAGCCGTGAGACGATCGTCGAGGCGATCGACGTCACTCTGCGTCCGTTGGGCCGATAGGAATCCGATAACGGCGACGGTGAGGGCCGCCAGGGCGAGCGCGGTCGGCAACCAACTACGCGCACCCATCGCCACGTGGAACGGTTCGGCGCCGGTGAACACAGTCCTCGCGTTCGCGCTGGCGGTCGGGTGGTGGCTCGGTGATCCCCGCGTCGGCGGGCCTACACTGCCCGACGATGACGGTCTGGCTGGTCTTCGAGGCCGGCGGGGACGCTGAGCTTGCTGCCGACGACGCGCCTGCGGTGATCCGCGAGCTCGACGCGCTCGGCTTCAGGGAGTTGGCAACGGCGATCACTCAGCGCGAGAGGGGACTAGTCACCGAGGGCGTTCCCATCGGACCCGACAACGCTCGGCAGATCGCGCGTGCGCTCGATCATCTCCGCAACGCCGAGCCACGCGGCGAGGAGGACCCGGGCGCCCACCGTGCTCTGCACGATGCGCGCGATAGGGTGCTGATGCGCTTCCCGATGGCGCCTCTCACGTACCGCCTTCGCTCGTGGGAGCTCGACGGCAAGGACGGAATGTTCTGGAGCTACACCGGCGAGTACGGCGAGGGGGATCGCATCGTCACGGCTGACGGTCGCGCGTGGCGGGTGACGGAGGTCGTGCGGGAGGCGACCAAGGTCGACGATGGCGTGCTCGTGATCGAGGGGTGGCGGGACCCGGCCTGACGTTGTAGTGTCGAACGTGTGTTCGTAGCAGGGCTCTCGGTTCGTGACGACCTGATCCTTGAGCTCGCTCGCCTGGTCGACGAGGCCGAGCTCGCCCAGCGGCTGGAGCGCGCGTACAGCAACCGCATCCGGGTTCTGGGCCCCAATCTTCCCGACCGCGCCACGATCCTCGCGGCCCTCGAGGACCCGCCTGCGGGGCTGGAGGAGCTGCGGGCGGTGCTGCTGCAAGAGCATGTGTGGTGGCGGGGTGCCGGTGCGTAGGCGCGTCTCGGGGTTGACCCCGAGTCCCGGGTACGCTCGTGCGACGCCATGTTCACCGTCGATCGACGAGTGTGGCACTTCACGCGCGGCGAGAACCTGCACTCGATCTTCGCGGCAGGCCGCCTCGACTGCGATCGGAACGCGACGCCGGCCGTGAGCGTCGGCAACCCCCGAATCAAGGCGGCGCGGGCCGAACGTGCTGTGCCGATCGCTCCTGGCGGATTCGTCTCCGACTACGTCCCGTTCTACTTCAAGCCGCGCCGCCCGATGTTCGTCAGCGTCGTCGACCAGAGCGCCGAGGGATGGCAGGCGCGGCAGCGGAAGCTCGTCTACTGCGTCACGTCGCCGGCGCGACTAGCCGACGCGGGTTGCACGGTCCTGTACTCGGATCGCAACGCGAGGCTCGAGCTCGCGAGGTTCATGGACGACGGTGCGGTCTGCCCCATCGACTGGCAGCTCATCGACTCCACGAACTGGGGATGGATCACGAGCCAGGACGACTGGAAGGCGTTCGCGCAGGCCGAGCTCCTCGCGCGGGACTTCGTTCCGCTCGAGGCGCTCGAGGTCATCGGGGTGCGCGACGCGGTCGTGCAGCGCCGCGTCGAGCAGATAATGGCCGAGCACGACGTTACGATCCCTGTCCGGGTGGAGTCCGGCTGGTACCTCTCATGATTGAGCTTCGGACGGGGAATCTCTTTGACGCGAAGGCCGACGCCTTCGTCAACACCGTGAACACGGGCGGCGTGATGGGGAAGGGCTTGGCGCTCCAGTTCAAGCGAGCCTTCCCCGAGAACACCCGGCGTTACACGGCAGCGGCGCGTCGCGGCGAGATCGCGATCGGCCGCATGTTCGTCGTCGAGGAGGAGACGATCGACGGGCCAATCCTCGTCATCAACTTCCCGACCAAGACCGATTGGCGGAAGCCGTCCCGGCTCGAGTACGTCGAGCAGGGCCTCGTCGACCTGCGCCGCGTGCTGTTCGAGCGTCGGGTCGATGTCGTCGCTGTTCCGCCGCTTGGCTGCGGGTTAGGCGGTTTGGACTGGGAGCAGGTCAGACCGATGATCGTCGAGGCGCTCGAAGGGCTCCCCACGACGGTGCTGTTGTATGCGCCTGCTGGCGCCCCCGAAGCGGCAGCCATGCCTATCCGAACCCGGCCACCGCGCATGTCGCCGTCGCGTGCAGCGCTCGTCGGGATTCTCGGGCGCTACCTCGGGATGGGCGACGACGCATCTCCGCTCGTCGTGCAGAAGCTCGTGTACTTCCTCCAGGAGGCAGGTGAGCCGCTCGATCTGCACTTCGCGGCCAGGCAGTACGGGCCATACGACGATGCCGTGAGGCACATTCTCACCGATCTCGAAGGGCATTACGTCACAGGCGTCGGAGACGGCACTGGCCGCGAGCCGATCCATCTCCTCGCCGGCGCCGAGGAAGCGGCCCAGGCGGAGCTCGACGAGCATCCGGAGACTGAGGAGCGGTTCGACCGCGTCGTGGGCCTCATCGAGGGCTTCGAATCCCCGTACTCGCTCGAGCTGCTCGCGACGACGCACTGGGTCGTGAAGAAGGAGGGCGCGCGCAACCCGGAGGAAGCTGTCGGCAAGGTCGAGGACTGGAACGAACGCAAGAGGCGGATCTTCCGGCCGGAGGACGTGAACGTGGCGTGGGACCGGCTCGCCGACCGAGGCTGGCTGTCCGCCTCTGCTGTGTGACCCGCTGCCTACTCGCCTGTGTTGACAACGGGACGGGTCTGCGCGTAAGGATGCGCGTAAGGGTCGGGGGTCGGCGGCGACCTACGCTGGCAGGCGGCTCTGACGCAGAAACTTCGTGCGTGCGGGGAAATCCGTACCGGCCCGGTAGCTCGGTGTTGTCACGGTTCGCTACCTGACCGGCCTTCTAATCCGCGGGTCGGAGGTTCGAATCCTCCCGGGCGCATCGCATGGATAAAGTGATCGAGGGGATTCCCGCTTCTCGCCTCGAGGCACAGCCGGGCTTGGTGCTACCTTGGCCCGCGGCTTTGGTCAACCAGTCGGCGTGAGCGGCCTGAGTTGCAGGCACCGGGCAACGCTGGGGTCGGCGCAGAAGGGAGACTGGATGCGTCCTTTCAAAGTCGTGACCGCCGTCGCGGTCGCGTGTTTCGCGGTGCTTCTCGCCGCTGCTGCGGCGCCTGCCAGCGACTTCGCCGACGCCGCATGCCACGGCGATGTCACCACCGGCATGGTCTGCCCACCCGCGACCGTCGGGCAGTCCTACTCCGTCGAGTTCACGCTGAAGGAGCCGGGCGACGCGTGCCCGACCTTCAAGGTGAGCTCCGGAGGCCTTCCGCCAGGGCTCACGCTCGCGAGCGACGACGGCGTCGCGCGAGGCACGCCGACCCAGTCCGGGAGCTTCACGTTCTTCATCACCGTGTCGTACACGTGCGGGATCGGCGGCAAAGGCCCGGGGATCTACTCCGACCAGCAGTACACGATCAACGTCAATGCCGGCACTCCGCCGAAGCCGAAGCTGACGGTCACGACCCCGAGCCTGCCGGACGCGAACTTCAACCAGCCGTACACGGCGCCCGCG
>DASTKF010000280.1:0-2809 GCA_035716065.1 Gaiella sp. | reverse complement strand
GGTGTCGGCATCACGGCGATCGTCGGCGGCCTGTACATCATGAACGTCGGGCTCGACGAGGTCTTCAACCCGAAGCTGAGGCGGACGTGAGCCTCGTCGTCGACAACCTCCGGGTCTACTACCGGACGCTGCGCGGGGACGTCCGCGCGCTCGACGGCGCGACGTTCACGGTCCGAGACGGTGAGATCATGGGCGTCGCCGGCGAGTCCGGGTGCGGCAAGACGACGCTCGGCAAGAGCCTCATCCGCCTGGACGGACGCATGCGCGTCGCGGAGGGGTCGGTCACGCTCGACGGCGTCGAGCTGCCCATCTCGGACGACCGCGCGATGGACGCGTACCGGTTCCGGTCCGTGTCGATCGTCCCGCAGTACGCGATGAGCGCGCTGAACCCGATCCGGCGGATCGGCCGCATGATCTCGGAGCTCCTCTCCTCGCGCGGCGTCTCCTACGAGGAGACGCTCCCCGAGCTCCGCCGGCGGCTCGCTCTCGTCGGCCTCGAGGACGAGGTCCTGGAGCGCTACCCGATCGAGCTCTCGGGCGGGATGAAGCAGCGTGTCGTGATGGTGCTCTCGACGCTGATGAACCCGTCGCTCCTCATCGCCGACGAGCTCACCTCTGCCCTCGACGTCTCGACGCAGAAGGCGGTTGCGGAGATGCTCGTCGAGTTCCGCGACCGGGGATTCGTCAAGAGCACGATCGTCATCACGCACGACCTGTCGATCCTCTATCAGGTCGCCGACACGATCCTCGTGATGTACGCGGGCAAGCTCGTAGAGAAGGGCTCCGCGGCGGAGATCACCGAGGACCCGCGGCATCCGTACACGAAGCTCCTGATCGCGTCGCTCCCCGAGGTCGGCGTGCGCTTCGAGGAGCGGCGCCTGACCGGCATCGCCGGCCGCCCGCCCTCGCTGCTGCGGCCGCCGACGGGGTGTCGTTTCCGGGCGCGCTGCCCGCTCGCGACCGAGGAGTGCGCGCAGGAGCCGCCGTTCGTGGAGCTCGCGCCCGGACGTCATGCGGCCTGCTGGAAGGTGGCCGCCTGATGCTGCAGGTCGACGACGTCACAAAGGTCTACCGCACGGGCCTCTTCGGGAGCGGCTCGCAGACGGCGGTGTCGGGAGTGAGCTTCGACGTCCGCCCGGGCGAGGTCGTCTCCCTGATCGGCGAGAGCGGGAGCGGCAAGACGACCGTCGGGCGGATGATCCTGCGGCTGACGACGGCGACGGCGGGGACGATCAGCTTCGGCGGCGAGGACGTCGCCGGCTACAACCGACGCGACCTCCGGCGCTACTACGCGCGCGTCCAGGGGGTCTTCCAGGATCCCTTCAGCTCGTACAACCCGGTGTTCAAGGTCGACCGCGTGCTCGGGATGCTCCGCTCCAACTACCTTCCGGGCCTCTCCGACCACGAGTGGAAGCGGACGCTGCGCAGCTCGCTCGAGGCGGTGTCGCTCGAGCCGGCAGACGTGCTCGGCAAGTACCCGCACCAGCTGAGCGGCGGTCAGCTCCAGCGGCTCATGGTCGCGCGGGCCTTGCTGCTGGAGATCGAGCTCCTCGTGGCGGACGAGATCATCAGCATGCTCGACGCCTCGACTCGCATCGACGTGCTCAACCTGCTCGGCGACCTGAAGGAACGGGGCCTCGGGATCCTCTTCATCACCCACGACCTGTCGCTCGGCAACTACATCAGCGACCGGACCCTGATCCTGCGCCGCGGCCGTGTGGTCGAGCTCGGGCCGACGCCGAAGGTGTTCGGCGACCCGAGGCACTCGTACACGCGGGCGCTCCTCTCGTGCGTCCCGCAGCTGCATCGCAAGTGGGGCGACCAGGCTCCCGTGGGTGCGAACGGTGGCCCGTCCACGACAGCCGACGCGTCAGGCGGCCTCGTCGCCGTCGACGACGACCATTTCGTCGCGCCCGAGGAGGACGCGGCGTGAGACGGATCGGTCTCCAGCTGTACACCGTGCGTGACGCGGCGGCGGCCGACCTGGCCGGCGCGCTCCGCCGTGCGGCCGAGCTCGGGTTCGAGGGCGTCGAGCTCCACGACCTGCACGGGCACGCACCGGACGAGGTGCGCGCGATGCTCGACGCGCACGGCCTCGCCGTGTGCGGGAGGCACGTCGGCCTCGAGGCGGCGGAGGACGACCTCGGTGGGCTCGCCGGAGAGCTCGCGACGCTCGGCACCGACCGGCTGGTCGTCGCCTGGATCGAGCCCCCGCGCACGCCCGCGGAGGCAGACGCCGCCGTGGCGCGCCTCGTGCGTGCGGCGGGGCGCGCCGCCGACACCGGCCTGCGGCTCGGCTTCCACAACCACGACGCGGAGGTCGCGGCGCAGGCGGACGGCCGCAGCGTGCTCGACTTGCTCCTCGCGGCGGACGGTGGGCCGTTCCTCGAGCTCGACCTCGGCTGGGCCTGGTACGCGGGAGCCGATCCGATTGCGCTGGTCGACACCGCCGGCAGTCGCGCTCCGCTCGTCCACGTCAAGGACATGCGCCGCGACGGTGGGCCGGTCCACGTGCCCCTGGGTCGCGGCGACGTCGACTACAAGGGCCTTGCGGACGCGGCCGACCGTGCGGGGGTCGAGTGGCTGATCGTCGAGCAGGACGAGACCGACGGCGACGCGTTCGAGGCTGTCGCGGAGTCGCTCGCCCGTCTTCGGTCGCTCGTGGAGGTTCCGGCATGAGGTCGCCGGCCCGTGTCGGCATCGTCGGCTGCGGCGTCATCAGCCACGCGTACGCCGAGAACGCGGCGGCGTTCGACGGCTTCGAGATCGTGTCATGCGCCGACCGCGACCCGCTGCGGAGCGAGGCGCT
>DASTKF010000279.1:0-8724 GCA_035716065.1 Gaiella sp. | reverse complement strand
CGCGGCCAGGATCAACACACGGCTCGTCGGGCCGACGCCGGCCGTCTCGACGAGCGCCTGCCACCCGGTGAGGCCGGCGAGCGGCAGCGCCGCGGCCTCGACATCGCCGAGGCCGTCCGGGGTCCGGGCCAGCTGGCGGGAGGGCGCGGTGACGTACTCGGCGTAGGCGGCGGCCTCGCGCGGGAACCGCGGCATGCCGAAGACGCGGTCGCCGGGCGCGAAGCGCGTCACGCCGCGCCCGAGCTCCTCGACGACGCCGGCCACGTCCCAGCCGACGGTGAACGGCGGCTCTCCGAGGAAGCCTCCGCGTGCGCGGACCTTCCAGTCGACGGGGTTCACGCCCGCCGCCGCAACGCGGACGAGCACCTCGGTGGGGCCTGCCTCGGGGCGCGGGACGTCGACGAGCTCGAGGACCTCCGGCCCGCCGAGGGAGCGCTGGCGGATCGCGCGCATCGTCCGGGGTGGCACATGTGCTGTATACAGGCCAGAGTCAGCGCCGACCCAGGAGAGGACATGGCCGCCTCCACGGAAACCGCCTCCGCGTTCCCGAGCCCGTACGCGATCGAGACCCCGCCCGGCTGCGAGGGCTGGGAGGAGATGTACCCGTACCACGCGCTCTTCCACGAGGCGCGCCGCGACGCCGACGAGAGCCGCTTCTGGTTCTGGAACTCGATGCACTTCCCGCTGCCCATGCCCGCCTTCGACATGGTCTGCGTCGACAGCCCCTACCAGGCGCTCGGCGTGTGGCAGAACCGGGTCTTCGCGGTGCCGCCGGCGATGGGCATCGACTACCGGGTGGTCAACGGCTACGTCTACATCACCGGGAACCCGGTCACCGATCCGGAGAAGATCGCCGAGCGCGCAGCGTTCTTCGAGAAGCGCGCGGGCTACTACTACGAGAACTGGGACGAGCTCTACGCCAAGTTCAAGGCGAAGATGCAGGCGCTGATCGCCGAGATCACCGACCTCCACGTCCCGGAGCTGCCGGAGTACGAGGCGGACGAGGTCGCCTTCGAGGACGATCGGAACACGTCGTTCTACGAGGTGCTCGCCGCCTACGACCGGACGCTCCGCTGCCTCGACCTCATGTGGCAGCACCACTTCGAGTTCCTGCTCCTCGGCTACGGCGCGTACATGACGTTCTCGGAGCTCTGCAAGAGCCAGCTGCCGGACATCCCCGACCAGCACGTCGCGCAGATGATCGCCGGTATCGACGTGCTCCTCTTCAAGCCGAGCGCCGAGCTCCGCAAGCTGGCGAAGCTCGCGATCGACACGGGCGTCGACGGTGTCTTCGCCGAGGGACGGACGCCGGCCGAGATCGACGCCGAGCTCGCCGAGAGCGAGGCGGGCCGGGCGTGGCTCGAGGCGCTCGAGGAGATCAAGGACCCCTGGTTCAACATGGCGACCGGGGACGGCCTCTACCACTTCTACCGCAGCTGGTACGACGACCCGAGCATCGCCTACGCGTCAGTCGTCGGTCACGTGCGGGCGCTCCGGGACGGTGAGGAGGTGGAGCGTCCGACGGAGGAGCTTGCCCGCGAGCGCGACCGGCTCGCGGAGGAGTACGGCGCGCTGCTCGACGACGAGACGCGAACGTCGTTCCAGGAGCTGCTCCAGCTCTCGCGGACGGTCTTCCCCTACGTCGAGGAGCACAAGTTCTTCTGCGATTACTGGTTCCTGACGCGGTGGTGGAACAAGGTGCGCGAGTTCGGCGCGCTCCTTGCGACGCACGGCTTCCTCGAGGACGCGGAGGACGTCTTCCAGCTCGGCCGCCACGAGGTCGCCCAGGCGCTCGACGAGCTCGTCCTGACGTGGTCGACGGGCGGCGCACCGCTCGGTCCGGCGCACTGGCCGCCGATCGTCGCCCGACGCAAGGAGCTGCTCGAGCGGCTGGGCAAGTGGACACCCCCGCCCGCGATCGGCGCGACGCCCGAGGCGATCTACGACCCCGCCGTGATCATGCTCTGGGGCGTGACGACGCAGCGCGTCCAGGAGTGGGCGAGCGCGGAGGAGGGCGGAGGGCGACTGACGGGTGCGGCTGCGTCGCCCGGCGTCGTCGAGGGCGTCGCGCGCGTCGTGATCGACGTCGAGGAGATCGCGCGCGTGCGCGAGGGCGAGGTTCTCGTCTGCCCGATCACCTCACCCGCGTGGGCGCCGATCTTCTCGAACGTCAAGGCCGTCGTCACGGACATCGGCGGGGTCATGTCGCACGCGGCGATCGTCTGTCGCGAGTACGGGCTGCCGGCGGTCGTCGGTACCGGCCGCGCGACGACGCAGATCCGCACCGGCCAGACGGTCCGCGTCGACGGCTCGAGCGGTGTCGTCACCGTGATCGACAGCTGACGAGCGTGTCGGCCGGCCACATCCGCCCGCTCGAGGAGCTGCGGCGCGCCGACGCCTCGGCGTTCGGCGGCAAGAGCGCGAACCTGGGGGAGCTGCTCTCGGCCGGGATTCCCGTCCCGCCCGGGTTTGCCGTGTCCGCAAGCGCCTTCCGGGACTTCGTCGCGGCGACGGGGCTCGGCGGGGCGATCGAGGGCGCCATGACGCGAGCGTCGAGCGGCACCGTGGAGGACGGCGCGGCCGCGTCGAAGGCGATCGGCGAGGCGATGCGCTTCGCGCCCCTTCCGGACGCCGTTCGCGACGAGCTCGAGGAGCGGTACGACGAGCTGGCACGGGAGACCGGCGCGCCGGAGCCGGCGGTCGCCGTCCGGTCGAGCGCGCTCGGAGAGGACGGTGAGGACGCGACCTTCGCCGGACAGCAGGAGAGCTTCCTGTGGGTCCGGGGACTGGAGCACGTCTGCGACGCGGTGCGCGACTGCTGGGCGAGCCTCTACACGCCCCGCGCGATCGCCTATCGGGCGGCCCGCGGCGCGGGAGGGGAGGAGCCGGCCATGGGCGTCACGGTGCAGGCGATGGTCGACGCAGAGGTCTCGGGCGTGCTCTTCACCTGCAACCCGGTCAGCGGCGATCCGAGCATGGTCGCGATCGAGGCGAGCTGGGGGCTCGGGCTCGCCGTCGTCGGCGGCGAGACGACACCCGACGACTTCCTCGTGAGCAAGGTCACGGGCGAGGTCGTGCGACGCACGGTGAACGCCAAGGAGGTCGAGTACGTGCCCGATGCGGCCGGTCGCGGGACCGTTCGGGTCGAGGTCCCGGAGGACAGGCGCAACGAGGCGTGTCTGCAGGAGGAGCACCTGGCCGCGCTCGTCGAGGTCGCGCGCCGCGTCGAGCGCCACTACGGCGCCCACCAGGACGTGGAGTGGGCGCTCGCGCGCGGCCGCCGGCTTCCCGACGCGCTCGTCGTGCTCCAGGCACGGCCGGTGACGGCCGTCCCCGAGCGGGCACCGAAGCTCTCGGGCTCGGCCCTCTCGCTCGTGCTGAACACGTTCGGAGCAGCGTCGCCGAAGGACGCGAGAGGCTGACGCCCCGATGCCGCTCGACGACGACGACGTCCGCGAGATTCTCCGGCTGATCGACGAGTCGGACGTCGCGGAGCTGCGCGTCGAGACGGACGGCCTCTCCCTCTACGTCCGGCGCGGCGAGGTCGCGCCGGAGCCGGAAGCCCCGGCGGAGGAGCCGTCGAAGGACGGGCTGCGCCCGGTCCTCGCGCCGATGCTCGGCGTCTTCTACCGCGCCCCGGCGCCCGGGGCGACGCCGTTCGTCGACGTCGGGGCGAGGGTCGAGGCGACGACGGTGGTCTGCCTCATCGAGGTGATGAAGATGATGAACGCCGTCCCCGCCGGCGTCGCGGGGACGATCGTGGAGGTCTGCGCGGCGAACGCGGAGGCGGTCGAGTACGGCGCGACGCTCTTCCGGGTGGAGCCCGACGCGTGAGCCGGGTCGTCGAGATCGTCGACACGACGACGCGCGACGGCAACCAGAGCCTCTGGAGCGCCACCGGCCTGACGACTGCCGACGTCGTCGCGATCGCACCGACGATCGACCGGGTCGGCTTCCGCGCGGTCGACTTCACGTCGAGCACCCACATGGCCGTCGCCGTCCGCTTTCACCGCGAAGACCCGTGGGCGCGGCTCCGCCTCGTCCGTGCCGCGATGCCGGAGACGAAGCTGAGCTTCATCACGTCGGGCATGCGCTTCATCACGTGGGTGCCCGCCGACGAGGACGTGATGCGGCTCGCCTTCCGGTGCGTCGCGCGCAACGGGATCCGTCGCTTCCAGGTGGTGGATCCGTCGAACGACCCGGAACGGCTCCGGCGCGTCGCCGCGCTCGCCCGCCAGGAAGGGGTCGAGGAGATCGTCCTGGGGCTGACGTACTCGATCAGCGAGGTGCACACGCACGCGTACTACGCCGAGCGCGCGGCCGCGCTCGCCGACTGCGCGGAGATGGACGCCTTCTACCTCAAGGACCCGGGCGGGCTGCTCACGCCGGACTCGGTGCGCGAGCTGGCCCCGCACTTCGTGGCGGCGGCGGGCGATCGCCCCGTCGAGCTGCACAGCCATTGCACCATCGGCCTCGCCCCGCTCGTCTACGCAGAGGGTCTGCGCGCGGGCTTCCAGGTGTTGCACACCGCCGTCGGCCCGCTCGCGCGCGGGACGTCCAACCCGGCCGTCGAGTCGACGCTCCGAGACCTCGAGGCGGAGGGGCGGTCGCACCGGCTCGACCTCGACGCCCTCGGCGCCATGGCGGAGCACTTCCGCGCGATCGGCGCGGAGCGCGGCCTGCCGGTCGGCGCCCCGCAGGAGTTCGACGCGACCTACTACCACCATCAGCTGGCGGGAGGCATGGTCTCGACGACACGCCGGATGCTCGAGGAGCTGCGTCGGCCGGAGCTCTTCGAGGCGGCGCTCGACGAGGTCGGCCGCGTGCGCGCCGAGATGGGCTACCCGATCATCGTCACGCCGGTCTCGCAGCTCGTCGCGACGCAGGCGGTGCGCAACGTGATCGACGCCGAGCGCTGGTCGAACGTGTCCGACGAGACGATCCGCTACTTCCTCGGCCATTACGGCGAGCCCGCGGCCCCGGTCGCGCCCGAGGTGGCCGACCGCGTCCTCTCGCTGCCGCGGGTCGAGGAGCTGCGCCACCTCGAGCCGCTGCAGCTGGAGGGGGCGCGTGCGCGCTTCGGCCGGGACATCTCCGACGAGGAGCTCCTACTCCGCCTGACGATGCCCGCCGAGCAAGTCGACGCGATGGTCGCATCGTCCGCTGCGCCGGCACACCCGGCGGTACGGCCCGCGCGGCATCCCGTCGTGACGCTGCTCCGCGCGCTCGAGCAGCGGTCGTCGGTGACGCAGCTCCGGGTCAGGAAGGACGACGACCTCGTGGAGTGGCGCCGTGCGACTTGACGGCGTCCGGGGCTTCGTGCTCGACGTCGACGGCACGCTCGTGCACCGCGACGGCGACGACGTGCACGTGCTGCCCGGCGCGCAGGAGCTCCTCGAGCGGATCCGCGCCTCGACGCGCCCGCTCGCGCTCTTCACGAACGGCAGCCACATCTCACCCGCCGGGTTCGCCGCGGGCCTGCGCGACGCGGGCCTCGACGTCGCCGACGACGAGCTGCTGACGCCGCTCTCGAGCGTCCGGACCTACCTGCGCGCCCACCACGGCGCCACGGTGCTCCTGTTCGGCACCGATGCGGCACGGGAGTACCTCGCCGCGAATGGAATCGTCGTCGCCGACGGAGACGAGCGCGAGCGGGTCGACGCCGTCCTCGTCGCACACACGGACGCCGTCGACTTCGGTGGGCTCGAGCGCGCCGCCCGGACGATCCTCGCCGGCGCGCCGCTCCTGACCGGAAGCTACGTGCCCGCGTACGCCGGCGCGAACGGGCCGATCTTCAGCCGCGGAGCGATGGTCACAGCCGCCCTCGCCAAGGCGACCGGCCGGCGTCCCGTGGTCGTCGGCAAGCCGTCGCGTGCCGCGGTGAGGACGATGGTGGAGCGCCTCGGCGCACCTGCTTCCGAGCTCGCCGTGATCGGCGACGACCTGGCGCTCGACGTCGCGCTCGGCCGCCTCGGAGGATCCCGCACGATCCTCGTGCGGAGCGGGATCAGCGCCTCGGTCGACATGCAGAGCGTCCCCGAGCGCCGCCGTCCGGACGCGGTCGTCGACGGCGTCGCCGACCTGCTCGACCTGCTCTGAGCTGCCGGGTCTACGATCGCGATCGTGACTGCGTTTCCCGAATCGCACGCCGACCTGCTCGACGCGCCGTTCGGGACGCTGGCCACGATCGACCCGCAAGGCCTCCCGCAGCTCACCGAGGTCTGGTTCCTCCATGACGCGGGGGAGCTCAAGCTCTGGCTCAACACGCGTCGCGCGAAGACGAGAAACCTGCGGGAGCGCCCGGAGTGCAGCCTGCTCGTGCTCGACGTCGAGAACCCGCGCCGCTATCTCGAGGTGCGCGGCCGGGCGAGGATCGAGCCCGACCCCGACTACGCCTACGCCTCGAAGCTCGGCGTGAAGTACGGGATGGACCTGAGCGGGATCGACGGGCCTGGTGAGTCGCGCGTTGTCGTGACGATCGAGCCGGAGAAGGTCTACGCCGTCGACATGAGCCGCTGAGCGAGGAGGGCGGCTTGGCGACTTGGCTGGTGACCGGAGCGAGCCGCGGGATCGGGCTCGAGCTCGTCAGGCAGGTGAACGCGCGAGCGGACGATGTGATCGCGACGTGTCGCACGCGCACACCCGAGCTCGACGCGGTCGGCTGTCGCGTCGTCGACGGGATCGACGTCGGGAGCGACGACGTGGGTGCCGCGTTGCTCGAGGCGCTCGGGGACGCGCAGTCGGTCGATGTCGTCGTCAACAACGCGGGCCTCGCCCGGTGGGACACGCTCGGGACGATCGACGTCGACGCCGCGCGCGAGGAGCTCGAGGTCAACACGCTCGGGCCGCTACGGGTGACACTCGCCCTGCTTCCGCGCCTCGGGCCTGGGGCGAAAATCGCACTGATATCGAGCAAGGCCGGATCGATCGGCGACCGGCCCTCCGGCGGTAACTACGGCTACCGCATGTCGAAGGCGGCGCTCAACATGCTCGGCGCGAACCTCGCCGCCGACCTGGCCGCGCGAGGGATCCACGTCGCCGTGCTTCACCCGGGGTTCGTCCGGACCGAGATGACCCAGGGCGGCGGCAACGTCGACCCGACCGAGTCGGCTGACGGGCTGATCCGGCAGATTGACGCGCTCGACGCATCGCGCAGCGGACGGTTCTTCCACGCCGACGGAAGCGAGGTCGCCTGGTAGTGGCCCGTCAGCGAAGAGCGCGTTGCCAAAGGTCGCTAACAAACGGGCCGTTTCGGCGTCGCACCCCTGCAAAGAGGCGCGGGCGCGCACCGGTCCACGGACGTCCCCTGGGGGATGGGAGGATCGCCGAGACGAATGACAGGGTGCGGCGCCCGCGCCTCTGAGCTTCCATCCTCCAAGATCGGCCGAGGAAGCGCAAACGCGACGGTCCCCCAAACTGATTGACTCTCCGCGCCGATGTCCAGGCGAGAAGAACGACTTGCCCGCAACGAGGCCTTCTTCCGGGAGCTCAACGAGCGTCTGGAGGCCGTGACACCGGACTCGGCCGAGGAGCTCGTCGTCGTCTGCGAATGCGCGGACGAAGACTGCGTCCAGCGGCTGACGTTGCGGGAAGGGGAGTACGAGGCGATCCGTGCTCATGACACGCACTTCGTCGTGGCCGTCGGTCACGTCGACATGAGCATCGAGGACGTCGTCCGGCGGACCGACCGCTTCGAGGTCGTCGCGAAGCGAGGTGTCGCGGGCGACATCGCCGAGGATCTCGACCCGCGGAACGCCGCGTAGGCCGTTCGCTACGCGGCGGGCGGCCGGCCGAGCGACACGACGATCCGGCACGCCGCACACGGTTCGAGGCAATCGTGTGTCACGCATCCGACGTCCTCGACCTCGAGGTCGTCGACCGCGGCCGCGATGAGCCCGCGCCAGAGCGCATGGTCGATCTCAGCCACGGCGGGGTTGGCGACGACGAGCGGGCGGAGAGGACAGGCTGGCGTGACGATCTCGGCTCGTCCCTCCTCGAGGTGCTCGAGCCGCGCCTGGAACCCGACGGCGCCGAGCGCTCGGCAGAGCCCCTCGAGGCCCCTGCGCGGGTCCTCAGCCGACTCGACTCCTACGGTGGAGGCGAGCGCGCCGCCGAACTGCACGCCGATCTCTGACCGCCGCCGCTTCGGCACGGCGTCGACCAGCAGGGCGACGAGCTCCGGGTAGCGGCGCGCCGGGAACTCGATCGGGGTCGTGTCGGGTGTGGGGGAGTAGACCTTCGCCGGCCGACCTGCGCCCGGCCCGGTGCGGCCGGGCGGTCGCTCGAAGCTCGCCGTCAGCAGCCCCGCTACGACGAGGCGCTCGAGTCGGCGCCGCGCGACGTTCCGGTGGACGCCGGTTGCGTCGGCGATCTCGCTGATGCTCGCTGCGCGTGGCCGCCGGCGCACCTCGAGCAGGGTCCCCCGTAGCTCCGGGTCACCTATGACGTCGAGCACGTTCATCCGCGTGTATTCTATAGTACTTATGAACGGTCTATAGAAGGAGCGGAGCGTGTCCGATTACCGGTACCTGATCGTCGGCGGCGGACTGACCGCCGATGCCGCCTGCAAGGGGATTCGCTCGATGGACGCAGAAGGGTCGATCGGGCTGATCGGCGACGAGCCCGATCCGCCGTACCTGCGCCCGCCGCTCTCGAAGGGGCTGTGGCTCGGCAAGGACGAGAGCTCGATCTGGCGCGGGACCGACGAGCAGGGAGTCGACCTGC
>DASTKF010000278.1:0-14614 GCA_035716065.1 Gaiella sp. | reverse complement strand
CGCGGCCAGGGAGACGCTGCCGAGCGCCAGGACGACCCAGAGGTCGCTGCGGGTCACGGTCAGGATCGAGCCGAAGAGGAACTGGAAGAGCCCGACGTCGAATCGGTTCGCGCTCGAGACGAGGACGATGCCGAGCGCGATCCCCGTGTAGAAGACGAGCGCAAGGGCCTGGTCGCCGGCCGTCCCGCCGCGCGAGCGGAGCCACTCGATCGCGAACGCGCCGACGACGGCGAAGCACAGGGCGGTCAGCACGGGAGAGATGCCGAGGAGGTAGCCGGCGGCGACACCGGCAAAGGCGACGTGGCCGAGCCCGTCACCCACGAGCGACTGCTTCCGCTCCACGAGGAAGAATCCGACCGCAGGCGCGAGGACGCCGACCACGATGCCGACGGCGAAGGCGAGCCGCATGAACTCGAGGTCGAGCATCAGTGCGCGTGTGAGGGGTCGTGCCAGAGGGCCGGCAGGTCGGCCGGCGCGCCGTCGAACACGATCCGTCCGCGAACGAGGAGGAGGCGCGAGACGACGTGCTCCACGGCGCCGAACTCGTGGGAGACGTAGAGGATCGTCACCCCCAGCTCCGTCCGGAGCTCGGCGAGGAGAGCGGCGAGCGACTCCTGCGACTCGGCGTCCACGCCGGTGGTCGGCTCGTCGAGCGCCAGCAGCGCGGGCTCGGCCGCGAGCGCCCGCGCGATGAACGCCCGCTGCTGCATGCCGCCCGACAGCGTCCGGAGCGGCGCGTCGACACGGTCGGCGAGCCCGACTCGCTCGATCGTGCGATCCACGACGGCTCTGTCCTCGGCGCGGAGAGGCCCGAACGGGCCGCGTACGGAGAGACGGCCCGCCTCGACGACCTCGCGCACGGTGACGGGTGTCGCGGAGGCGAGCTGGGCCCGCTGCGAGACGTACCCGACCCGCGGCGCGCCCCGCGACTGCGGAGCCCCCCCGAACAGCGACACGTGCCCCGCGCTGGGCCGCTCCAGGCCGAGGACGAGCCGGAGCAGCGTCGTCTTTCCCCCTCCGTTCGGCCCGGCGATGCCGAGAAACGCCCCGCGCTCCACCTCGAGCGACACGTCCTCGAGCACACGCGGCCCGCCGCGATACGCGAACGAGACGCCGTCGAGCGCGACGGCCGGCACGTCGGCGGTTACCGGCATCCGAGCGCCGTCCGCAGCACGTCGAGGTTCTTCTCCATGACGCTGAAGTAGTCCTCGCCCGCGTCTGTCTCCGCCGCCGTGAGGCCCTCGAGCGGGTCGAGCACGGCGGTCGCGACGCCGGCCTCGCGCGCGACGGCGTCTGCGAGGGCCGGCGAGGCGAGCGGCTCGGAGAAGACGGTGGTCGCACCGGTCGCCCGCACCTCGTCGACCAGTCGCTCGACCTCACGCGGGCCGGGCTCGGCCTCCGGCTGCAGACCCACCAGCGGGACCTGCACGAGGCCGTAGCGGGCCGCGAGGTACCCGAATGCCGCATGGCTCGTGACGATCTCATGCCGCGCGCACTGCCCGAGGTCACGACGGTACTGGCCGTCCAGCGCATGGAGCCGCGTGACGAGGTCGTCGGCCGCCGCCGGTGTCCCCAGCGCCGACGCGATCTCCCGCGCGATCCGCGCGAACCGGACGGGATCGAGCCACACGTGCGGGTCGTCGCCGGCCGCCCCGGCGTGGGCGAGCACGTCGAGCGACGGCCCGCTGCGGCCCTCCACGGCCTCCTGCACGGCAGGCTGGAACCCGTCGCCGGCATAGACGGCGAGCGCGGCGTCGCGCACCCGCCCGACGTCGCGAGGCGACAGCTCGAGGTCGTGGGGCTCGGCGCCCGGCGGTGTCAGGTTCACCACGTCCGCATCGGGGCCGGCGACCTGCACGGACGCAAATGCGAGTGGGTAGAAGGCCGCGACGATCGCGTCGTCGCGTTCGCTGCCACCGCAGCCGGCGAGCGCCGCCACCGTCGCAGCGAGGACGCACAAGAGAACGATTCTCGAAACCACCCGCCGGCGAGCGTACCAGAGGGTGAGAATCGCTATCGTTTAGGTATGGCCAGCTGGAGTCTCCGGGCACTCGACGGGCTCCGCGCGGCGGGCCTCCGTCGCGGCGGCGCGCGGCGCGCCGTCGTCGAGTATCTCGACGACCAGGACTGCTGCCGGTCGGCCCAGGAGATCCACGACGGGATCGCGGCCCAGGGGGGCGCCGTCGGGGTCGCAAGCGTCTACCGGGCGCTCGACACGCTCGCCGAGCTCCGCCTCGTCCAGCGCGTCGACGCCGGCGACGGCATCGCCCGGTTCGAGCCCGCGCGAGCCGACGATCATCATCACCACCACCTGGTCTGCGACGACTGCGGAAAGGTCGAGCCGTTCAGCGATGCACCGCTCGAGCGGGCGCTCGAGCGGGCCGCCGGGAAGCTCGGCTACGCGCTCGAGCAGCACGACGTCGTGCTGCGGGGCGCCTGCGAGGACTGCCGGGGTCTGTAGGGGTCTGGCACCGTCAGGTGCCTGACCCCAGCGAGCGTCGCTGGGGTCAGTCCCCTTCCGGGGCAGACCCGGCCGTCGCGGCCCGAAGGCGCGGAGCTATTCCTCCTCCGGCGGCGCGGCGCCCCCCGCAGGCGCCGTCGCGGCATGCGCGAGCGCGACTGCGGCGCGCCGCTCGGCGGTCAGCTCGCGGACGACGATCTGCGCAGACGCGGTGAGCGGGACAGCGATGAGGGCGCCGACGACCCCGAGGAGCGCGGCACCGACGACCACGCTCGCGATCACGAAGAAGCCCGAGATGTCCGCGGCGCGCCCCTGGATCGTCGGCTGGAGCACGTAGTTCTCGACCTGCTGGTAGCCGATGCAGACGGCCAGCATGATCAGCGCCTGCGGGACGCCCTGGGTGAGGGCGACGAGGGAGAGGACGACCGCGGCGAGCGTCGCGCCGACCTGGGGGATCAGCCCCAGGAGGCCCGCGATGATCCCGAGGGCCAGCGCGAAGGGGACGCCGAGGAGCCATGCCGCCGTCCCCTGGACGGTCCCCGCGATCGTCGCGATCGCGACGGCGCCGAGCGCGTAGCGGCCGATCGTCCGCGTGATCCGCTCCTCCAGCCCGGCAGTGCGCGCCGACTCGCGCGGGTAGAGCAGGCTATGCAGAGAGCGCGAGAGGTTCGGCAGGTCGATCACGAGAAACAGGGTCATGAACGTGATCGTGATCGCCCCCAGCCCGAACCCGAAGACCTTGCCGCCGACCGCGAACGCGTCGCCGAGCTTCGTCGGCAGTTCGGCCGCGAGCGTCTGAGCCCTCTCCTGGAGCTTGTCGCCCAGGTCCGTGCGCTGGTCGATCTGCTGGAAGAGGTCGGAGGCGCGGATCCGCTCGACGATGTTCGGCAGGTCCTCGATGAGGTTGCGCACGGCGCCGACGAAGGGGCTGATGAGGAGATACGAGAGGATGCCGAGGAAGCTCATCAGGCCGAGCACGACGATCATCGCGGCGTTTCCGCGGCGCATGCCCACCCGTTCCTCGAGCCACGTGACGGGCGTCTGCAGGACGATCGCGAGGAAGAGCGCGATGAAGACCCACAGGACGGCCTGCCGCGCCGCGACGAACGCCCAGACGAACGCCACGACCGCGAGAACCGTCACGATCGTCCGGGCGGAGACCGTGATCTCGACGCGCTTCGGCGGCGGCTCCGGCACGCTCGACACGGTGCGAGTCTAGGAAGCGCGTCGGCGGGCGCCCGCCGGCGACGGCGCTGCGTCAGCCGGCGGTCGGAGCTGCCCGTGTGATGCGGATGTCGCCCGAGACCGACCGGGCCCGGAGCTCCACCTGGGTGCCGCCCTCCGCCGCGGCTTCGTCGCCTCCGACGTCGAGGTCGGACGTGACCGAGCCGGAGACCGACTGGGCGTCGATCCAGAGCGCGAGCCCACGGCGCGCGGCGACGTGGAGGTCGCCGGACACCGAGTTGAGACGCGCGCCGGCGGCGACGGCGTCGAGCTCGACGTCTCCCGAGACCGACGCCACCGACGCAAGGCCCTGCGTCTCGCCCAGCCGGGCATCGCCGGAGACGGTGTTGACCGATGCCGCGCCGACGACAGCGTGGACGGACACGTCGCCGGAGGCCGACTTGACGTTCAACGACCCCGCGACCGTCCCCGCGTCCAGATCGCCGCTCGCCGTCGTGAACGACAGCTCGCCGACGTCGCCCACGCGGACGTCGCCGGACGCAGAGCGCACGCCCACGGCGCCCAGGCGTCCGTTCCCGTCGAGGTCGGCGCTGTGGGTCGTGAGCTCGAGGTCGGCGTCCTGCGGGCAGCGGATCTTCACGTCGAGCTCCGGCCCGCGGCTGAAGAACCGGCGGCCGTGCTGCTTGGGGACGCGGATCGACACCTCGTAGCGGCCGCCGCGCTCGACGAGCTCGATCCGCGTCTCCGCGGCCGCCGCTGCCGAGGCGTCGTCGCCGCGCGCCGGGCGGACGTCGACGTCGACCCGAGGCTCGTCCCACGTTGCGACGGAGACGTCACCACCCGGCACCTCGATGTCGAGCGCGACGCGGCCCGGTGTCTCGAAGGTCGGCACGGCTCAGCGCGTGCCGCCGCGCGGCGGGACGGAGGGGCGGGAGTCGACCCGACCGTCGCCGCGGCGGCGTGGCCGGCGGCGCTCGACGGGGTCGGGGTCGAATGGGCCGAAGAGTGCGAGCGAGAACATGGGTGCTCCTTTCTTCCTTCCGTCAGCTCCGGGCGTAGCCCTGGAGCCGGTTGGACGATCGCCGCGCCGAGCGCGGCTCGAGTGCCCGGGCGAGCGCCCGGACGATCCATGCGTTCGTGGAGACGGCCTCGCGGGCCGCCGCGACCTCGAGGCTCGCCTTGAGCCCCTCGGGGAGACGCAGCGTGATGCGGGCGCTCAGGTCGTCGCCGGGCGCCGGCGGCTCCTCGCGCGCCGGAGGCTCGTCGACGAAGACGAGCTCGGGATCGCGCCCGGCCATGCGCACCTCGACGTGGCCGATGTCGAGCTGGGAGTTGAGCGAGAGGGCCGCCTCGGACAGCAGGTCGATCAGCCGGAGGCGGAGGGAGGGCTCGACGGCATCTGCGAGGCGCCGCCACTGCTCGACGACGTCCTCGTCGCCGAGCGCCGCGACCACGCCGGCCACGTCGCGCTTGATCGCATCGATGTGCAGCTCCATGGACGCCAGTATGACATCAAAATGATGTCTGTCAAGTGCGAATTGTCGTCCTGTCAGTGTCAGAGATGGCTATCGGTGCCTCCAAGCCGCATGAGAAGGGCGGAAAACCGTACAAACGGCGTCCTGGGGTTCGACTACGCTTGGGGACGTCCGGCTCGAGGCGCAGGCCCGCCGGACAGTCTTTTCCGCCCCGCACGCGCGGGGCGGCTTCCCGTACGACACCGTGCCCGCGACACGGCGAGGAGCACCCCGTGACGAACGTCGATCCCTCGGATCTCACTCTCTGGCCGACGATCCGGCACCTGTTCCCGCTCTGGCGGGCGCAGTATCGGCTCGTCTCGGTCGGGCTCGCCTGCGCGCTCGTGTTCACGCTGCTCTCACTGCTCATCCCGATCCTCGTCCAGCGCACCATCGACGACGCGATCGACGGCGGCGACCGCTCGCTGCTCGTCCCCTATCTCGCGGCGATCGTCGTCGTCGCCTCACTCCGCTTCGGCGTCAACTTCACCCGCCGGTACGCGACCGCCCGGATCGGGATCACGGTCGAGGCGCGGCTGCGGTCGATGCTCTACGAGGCGTACCTCCGGTATCCGCGCGCCTTCTACGACCGTCATGCGACGGGCGAGGTCATCTCGCGGGCGACGAACGACATCTACCCGGTGCGCTATTTCATCGGCTGGGGCGTCGTGCAGGCGATCCAGAGCGTGCTGATGCTGATCGGCGCCGCGATCGTCCTCTCGGTCGTGAACTGGCAGCTCGCGCTCACGGCGGCCGTCGCGATGCCGCCGATCGCCGTCCTCACCTACTTCTTCGCACACCGCGTGTTCCCGATCTCGCGCGAGGTGCAGCGGAAGAAGGGCCACCTCACCGAGGCCTCGGACGAGGCCGTCGTCGGGATCGAGATGGTGCAGGCCTTCGGCCGCGAGGACGACGTGCGCGACCGCTTCTCGGACCGGGCGGAGGCCGTGCGACACGAGACGATGCGCCAGGCGTCGGTCGAGGCGCGCTTCCTCCCCGGCCTCGTCTTCCTCCCGACAATCGGGATCGCGGCCGTGCTTCTCATCGGTGGACGCGAGGCGATCGCCGGGAACCTGACGATCGGCCAGTTCACGCTCTTCATCACATTGCTCCTCCAGCTCGTGTGGCCGCTCGAGGCGCTCGGCTGGATCATCAACCTCGGCCAGCGCGCAACCGCGGCGGCGTCGCGGAGCTTCGCGTGGCTCGACGGGATCCAGTCGCTCCCGGAGCCGGAGCGGCCGGCTTCGCTGCCCGAGGGACCGCTCCCCGTGCGCTTCGAGAACGTCCACTTCGCGTACTCGACGGGCGGCGAGGTGCTCTCGGGAATCGAGCTCGACGCGGCGCCGGGCGAGATCGTGGCCGTCTGCGGGCCGACCGGCGCAGGGAAGACGTCGCTCCTGAACCTGCTTCCACGCTTCTACGACCCCACCGAGGGCCGCGTGCTGATCGGCGGGGTCGATGCGCGCGACGTCTCCCTCACCGAGCTGCGCAAGGCGGTCGCGATCGTGACCCAGAAAGCCGTGCTCTTCTCGGTGCCGCTGCGCGACAACCTGCTCGCCGCCCGACCCGACGCGGACTGGGCCGACGTGCTCGACGCATGCGAGACGGCCGGGGTTGCCGAGTTCGTCGACGACCTGCCCGACGGCTACGACACGCTGATCGGCGAGCGCGGCGTCAACCTCTCCGGCGGCCAGCGCCAGCGGGTCGCGCTCGCGCGCGCGCTCATCGCGGGCTCGCGCGTGCTCGTCCTCGACGACCCGATGTCCGCCGTCGACACCGAGACCGAGCGCCACCTCGTCGAGAACCTGCGGCCCGCCGTGGCCGGGCGGACGGTGCTCATCTCCGGGCAGCGGCTCTCGACCGTCCTCGTCGCCGACCGCGCGATCGTGCTCCGCGACGGCAAGATCGTCGAGCAGGGCCTCCCCGACGACCTGATCCGCGCCGGCGGGCCGTTCGCAGAGCTCTTCGGCGAGGAGGCGCTCGCGGCATGAGACCGAAGCGCACCGGCCTGACGCGCCTCTGGCGCTACACGGAGGGGCGTCGCCGACGGCTCTCCGTCGTGCTCGCGCTCGCGGCCGTCTCCGCCGCGGCCCCGGTCGTGATGTGGCACATCGTCGGGGACGCGATCGACAACGGCATCGTCGCGGGCGACACAAGTCGCCTCACCGAGGACGTCATCGCGTATGTGGCGATCGGCGTCGTCGCATGGCTCCTGGGCACGGCGACCTGGCTCATGCTCGCGGCGGTCGGCCAGCGGATGGTGCTCGAGCTGCGGCGCGACCTCTTCGAGCACCTGACGTCCCTGTCGCTCCGCTACTTCTCCGAGCAGAAGGCCGGCTGGATCATCGCGCGCCTCACGAGCGACGTGGACGCGCTGTCGGACGTCCTGAACCAGGGGCTGACGACGCTCGTGGTCAACACGCTGACGCTCGTCGCGGCGATCGGCGGCCTCTTCCTGCTCGACTGGCGCCTCGGGCTCGTCGCGCTGCTCGTCCTGCCGCCGGGGATCCTCATCACGCGGTGGTTCCAGCGGCGCTCACACGCGGCGTTCTCCGACGTCCGCACACGGATAGCCGCGGTCACGGCGCAGCTCGCGGAGTCCGTGGCGGGGATGGCGGTCGTGCAGGCGTTCAACCGCGAGCGCGCGTTCCAGCGCGAGTTCGAGGAGCTCAACGACGCAAACCGCGTCTCGAACACGTACGCGCAGAAGCTCTCGTCCGTCTTCTTCCCGGCGATCGAGCTCCTCGGTGTGGTCGCCCAGGTCGCCGTGATCTACGCCGGCGCGCTGATGATCGACGGCGGCAGCCTCGAGATCGGAACGCTGATCGCCGCGGTTGGGATGCTGTCCCTCGTCTTCCAGCCGCTGCAGGAGCTGTCCGAGCTCTACGGCCAGGTGCAGGCCGCGACCGCGGCGATGGGGAAGATCTCGACCGTGCTCGACGCCGAGCACGACATCGTCGACCGGCCCGGCGCGCGCGACCTCGGTCGCATCGAGGGGCGCCTCGACCTCGACGGCGTCGTCTTCGCCTACGGCGCCGAGCCGGTGATCCACGGGCTCGAGCTCGAGATCCCCGCGGGTGGGTGCATCGCGCTCGTCGGCGAGTCGGGCGGCGGCAAGTCGACGACCGCGAAGCTCGTGGCGCGCTTCTACGACCCGGCCGACGGGGCGATCCGCGTGGACGGCACCGACCTGCGCGACGTCCGGCTCCGCTCGTACCGGCGGCAGCTCGGCGTCGTCCTGCAGGACCCGTTCCTCTTCAGCGGCACGATCGCCGACAACATCCGCTTCGCCCGGCCGGACGCGACCGACGAGGAAGTCGTCGCCGCCGCGCACGCGATCGGGGTCGACCGCGTCGCGGCGCGCTTCGACGAAGGGCTCGATCATGTCGTCCGCGAGGGCGGCGCGGGGCTCTCGGCCGGCGAGCGCCAGCTGATCTCGATCGCGCGGGCGCTCGTCGCCGATCCGCGGATCCTGATCCTCGACGAGGCGACCTCGAACATCGATCGCCCCACCGAGGTGCTGATCGAGCGCGCGTTCGACACGCTGCTGCGCGGCCGGACGTCGATCATCATCGCCCACCGCCTGACGACCGTCCGCCGTGCCGACGAGATCCTCGTGATGGAGCGCGGCCGCATCACGCAGCGCGGGACGTACGACGAGCTGATCGCGACGGACGGGCCGTTCCGCCGGCTGGCCACGACCCTGCAGGGCATCGCCTCCCGCCGGGTTGCCTGACCCGAGACAGAGCGCGGCTCGATCCGCCGCCGCGTCTGGTTGACTGCGTCACGTCCGATGTCGTTGCGGCCGACATTGCTCCCCATCGCGCGGCGCGTCGGGCGGTCGGACGCGCGCGCGGTCGGCATCGTCGCCAACGAGTTCTTCGACCCTGGGCTGGGTCGCATGGGCGGGTTCGGATGGGCAGCTCGGACGAGCGCCGAGTGCCTGGCCGGCGCACGGCAAGTCGATCGACCGCCGGTCCTGCTCGCCGGGAGACGCGGGCTCGGAACCCGCCGACCCGACCGGCACGAGAGCGGCATCCCACTCGTCAAGCACGAGGACGACCGAAGGCGCTACGCGCGAAGACTCGACCGGGCAGACGTCGGGTTGTTCCTGACCGTCGACTACCGCCCGAACTATCTCCCCGTTCTGGAGGCGCGCGGCCTCCCCACGATCGTCTGGATTCGCGACCCGCGGTCGCCGGCGGACGTCCAGCGAATCGCCACGCTCGAGCTCCCTTCGCGCCTCGAATCTCCGCAGGGCGTGGACGCGGTCGACTGTCGGTCGCTCGGAGCGCACGTCGCTCGCTCGGAGACGACCGGCAGCCCCGTCGTCCTCGCGTCCCCCGCCCCCGGGCTTGCGGCGCCGAGGATGAGATCGACGTACGACGTCGAGCCCGCCAGCGTCCACTTCCTCCCCAATCCCGTCGCACCCGTGGCCGTAGGCGCCCGCCGGTCCGAGCGGCCTCGAGTCGCCTTCCTCGGACGGTTGGACCCCATCAAGCGTCCGTGGGTCTTCGTCGAGCTCGCTCGGCGCTTCCCGCGTGTCGAGTTCGTGGTGCTGGGCCGCGCGCACTTCGAGGGGCCTGGTTCGTGGCACCCCGAGCGGCTTCCCTCGAACGTCACCGTTCTCGGCCATGTGGACGGTGAGTCCAAGCGCTCCGTCCTGGGCTCGGCGTGGATGATCGTCAACACGTCGATCCACGAGTCCCTCCCGATCAGCTTCCTCGAGGCTCTCCACTGCAGCACGCCGATCGTGTCCTGCCAGGATCCGGAGGGCGTCACGTCTCGGTTCGGCCGGTACGTCGGGCGATGGGACGGCAGCGGGCTCGATGCGCTCGACGCCTTCGGGGACGCGATCGAAAGCCTGCTCGACGACGACGACCTGCGGCTCCGGCTCGGCGTCGAGGGATGCGAGTGGGCTCGCACGAACCACACGCCCGAGCGCTTCCTCGAGGCGTTCACAGCGCTCACGGCCTCGCTGGACGGATGACCGAAACCCTGCGGGTCGCATTTCTACTCGAGCGTTTTCCGGTGCTCAGCGAGACGTTCCTGCTGACGGAGATGCGCGGCCTCCTGGGTGCCGGGCACGTGGTCGACGTCGTCTCTCACCACCGCCCGCGCCGGGGCGAGCCCGTGCACGACGAGGTCGCCGGCTCCGGGCTGCTCGGCCGAGCGCAGTACGTCGACGCCACACTGACGCCGGACTCTCTCGACCCCGTGCCGTCGATCCCGCTTGCGCCCGGTCGCCACGACGTCCTCCACGCACACTTCGGCCCCAACGCCCGGCGGTTCGCGTTCGCGAGGGAGCAGGCCCGAGCGCCGCTCGTCGTGACGTTCCACGGCTACGACTTCAGCGCCGAGCCGCGGGCGCACGGCGCGGCGATGTACGACATCCTGTTCGAGACGGCGGACGTCGTGACATTCAACTGCGAGCACGCCCGCCGGGCGCTCGAGTCCCTCGGCTGTCCGCCGGAGAAGCTGGCGCGGCTACGCATGCCGATCGTGGTCGACGAGATCCCGTTCCGCACGCGGCACCTGTGGCCCGGCGAAACCGTACGCATCGTCACGGTCGGGCGGCTCGTCGAGAAGAAGGGACACGCGGTCGCGCTGGAGGCGATCGCGGACGTCGCGCGCGACATTCCCGTCCGGTACGACGTCGTCGGCGGCGGCCCGCTCGCAGAGCCCCTCGAAGCGCTCGTACGCAAGCTGAGGCTCGAGGGAGTCGTCACGCTCCACGGGTGGCAGGACAGCACGTTCGTACGCCGACTGCTGAACGAGGCGCATCTGTTCGTGCTCGCCAGCATGGAGGCCGCCGACGGAGACCAGGAGGGCGCGCCGGTCGCCCTCATGGAGGCGCACGCCGCCGGGCTCCCCGTGGTCTCGACACGGCATGCCGGCATCCCCGAGGTCGTGCTCGACGGTCAGAGCGGACACCTCGTGCCGGAGGGCGACCCGGGCTCGCTCGCAACCGCGATCCGGCAGCTCGTCCGGGGCAATGAGCATTGGCCGGCACTCGGTACCGCGGGTCACGCCCACGTCGAGCGGACGTTCGACGTCGTGCCCTGCACCGAGGAACTGCTCGGCGTCTACGCGCTCGCGGAGAGCGGTCGCGACGACCCGCGACTGCTCGCCGTCGGGTAGTAGGCGTCTACAGAACCCAGGCGTTGTCGCGCAGGATCGGGGTTGCCGAGCCGTCCGCGGCGAGCCCGTCGACCTCGACCTCGGGGCCGCCGATCATGAAGTCCGTGTGGACGCCGGCCACGTTGATTCCCTGCTCGATCAGCGCGTCCGTGTCGAGCCCCTCGGCTCCCTCCACGGCGAAGGGCAGCCCGCTGCCGTAGGCGACGTGGCAGCTCGCGTTCTCGTCGAAGAGCGTGTTCTCGAAGACGAGCCCCGTCTCCCGGACGCGCGAGGAGCCGTCGACGAGCGCGATCTCGCCGAGGAACGGCGCCCGGTCGTCGCTCGCGATCTGCGCGCGGATCACCTCGGCGCCGTCGCCCTCTGCCTGCACGTCCACGACCTTGCCACCCTCGAACCGCAGCTCGAGCCCCTCGACGCGCTTGCCGATGCCGGGCACGACGAGGGGATAGGTCGATCGCACCACACCTTCTGTCCGGCGCCAGTCCGGCGTCGTGAACACCTCCTCCGTGGGGATGTTCGGCAGGTGCTCGATCCCGGTCTCCGTCTGGAACGTCGCGCACATCCAGCGCGAGCCGCCGAGCAGGCCGACGACGAGGTCGGTGCCCGGCCCGCGGAAGCGGATCGCGTCGAACTGCGCTCCGTTGAGCGCGTCTGCGCGCGCCTGGAGCATCGCGGCGTGCGCGCGCCAGGCCTCGACGGGATCCTCCTCGTCGAGGCGCATCGTCGTGGCAACGGCCTCCCAGAGCCGCTCCACGTCCGGCTCGCCGAGGACGGCCTCGGCCCAGCCGGGGTTCGGAGCGGGCACGATGACCCAGTTCAGCTTCCGGCCCATCACGAACGGCAGGTAGATCATCCGGACGTCGCGCGCCTCCGCCTTCGCGACGAGCTCGGGGTCGAGCCCGTCGAAGAGCGTCGGCTCCGGGTCGCCGGTGAGGGAGATCAGCGCCGGCCGGGTGTCGTCCCAGGTGCGGATCCACTCGAGGAGATGCTCAGGCGTCCGGCCGAGCTCGGCCTCGGGGCCGTGCTCGATCGCAGCCTTGCGGAGATGGAGGTCGGAGATGACGGGGTGCACGCGCAGCGCACCCGCCTCGAGCGCCGCCCGAGCGACGGCGCGCGCGATGGGCGTGTGCTCGACCAGGTAGAGAAGCACGACCTCCTGACCCGGCTGGACGTTCGCTCCGACCCGGACGACCAGGTCGGCGAAGCGGTCGAGGCGCTCGTCGGGCGTCATCGCGCGCGACGATAGCGAGATCGACCGGCGGGCGTGACGGGTGCTACTCGCCCCAGTCGAAGTCGCGCGAGCGGCCCCAGAGGCCGTCGTCGAGCGCGGCGCCCTCGACCGACTCGTCCTCTCCGGGCCACGGCAGAGGCTGGCTCGGCTCGGGTGCCGCCACGCCCTCGAGCGTCTCCTCGAGGCGGGCCTGCTCCTCCGACTTGAAGAGCGGGTGGTTCTCGAAGGGGTCCTCGATCTCGTACCGGTCGAGCGGCATGTCGCCGTCGAGCGCGGCATTTCGTTGCTTCAGGTCGAGGTGCTCCTGGATCGCGCGCGACAGGGACGATGCGTCGTCCTCGGCGCTCTCGTCGGTCGTGAAGGGGTTTTCCGGGATGCTGGTGTCGACTGCCATTCGCTCTCCGTTACGACGCTCGGAAGGGTCACGGGCCACGCCGCAGTGTAGCCGCGTACCTAGGACGCACCGAGCGCGGTGCGGACGATGCGGTCCTGCTCGACCTGGTGCGCGGTCGGGTACCCCTCGCTCGGACTTGCCTTCCAAGTGCGGCCGAGGTAGCGCAGGCTCTCGGCGCCCGTCGCGCGCACGGCCTCCTCGAGCCGGTGCCTGATCGAGCGCCACGGGCCCATGTTCTGCGGCTCCTCCTGGGCCCAGACGACCTCGCGGAGCCGGGGGTAACGCTCGAGCAGCGCCTCGACCGCGTCGATCGGGAACGGGTAGAGCTGCTCGAGCCGTGCGACGGCGACCGTGCGCGCTTCCTCGCGGAGGTCGTGCCCGACGATGTCGTAGTACAGCTTCCCCGAGCAGAGGACGAGCCTCTCGACGTCGTGGCTCGCCCGCGGGTCGTCGAGCACGGCCGAGAACGCACCCGCGGAGAGATCCTCGAGCGTCGAGGAGGCCTGCTTCAGCCGGAGCAGGCCCTTCGGCGTCATGACGACGAGCGGCCGGGCCACGGCGTCGAGCGCCTGGCGTCGCAGCAGGTGGAAGAACTGGGCCGCCGTCGTGCAGTTGCAGACGCGGATGTTGTCCTGCGCTCCCTGCTGGAGGAAGCGCTCGAGGCGGGCACTCGAGTGCTCGGGCCCGTTCCCCTCGTACCCGTGCGGAAGCAGCAGCGTGAGGCGGGAGGTCTG
This sequence comes from Gaiella sp., assembly GCA_035716065.1. Taxonomy (GTDB): domain Bacteria; phylum Actinomycetota; class Thermoleophilia; order Gaiellales; family Gaiellaceae; genus Gaiella. The sequence continues at coordinate 954 of DASTKF010000278.1, read as the reverse complement.
GTTCCACTTCGACCGTCCCGCCACCATGAACTGGTCGATCACGATCTGGGCGCCGTTGACGAAGTCGCCGAACTGCGCTTCCCAGAGCACGAGAGCGTCCGGCGCGGAGACGGAGTAGCCGTACTCGAAGCCGAGCGCCGCATACTCGGAGAGCGGCGAGTTGTAGACCTCGAACGACGCGTTCGCCCCGGGCAGCGCCTGGATCGGCGTCGCCGTCTCGCCCGTCGCGGGGTCGTGAAGGACGAGGTGGCGGTGCGAGAAGGTCCCGCGCTCGGTGTCCTGGCCCGAGAGCCGGATCGGGATGCCGTCCTCGAGGAGCGACGCGAACGCAAGCGCCTCGGCCTGGCCCCAGTCGATACCTCCCGCCTCGACCGCCTCGCGGCGGCGCTCGAGCTGCCGGGCGAGCTTCGGGTTCACGGTGAAGTCCGGAGGTATCTGAAGTAGCTGCTCGTTGAGTGAACGCAGGCGCTCGGCCGGGACGGCCGTCTCCACCACGTCCGCCGTGCCGGTCGTCGCCGGCGGCTCGGGCGGCGGCGCGGGCGGCTCCGCGATGGAGGCGCGCAGCCGGTCGTGGGCCGCGCGCAGGGTGGCGGTCACCTCACCGACGATCCCGTCCGCTTCGTCGGCCGCGATCACCCCCGCCTCGACGAGGCGATCGGCGTACACCTCGCGCACCGTCGGCTGGTGGTCGATCCGCTCGACCATGAGCGGCTGCGTGTACGCCGCCTCGTCCTGCTCGTTGTGGCCGAAGCGGCGGTAGCCGACGAGGTCGATCACGAAGTCGTGCCCGAATTCAGCGCGATAGGCGAGCGCCAGCGCGACGGCGGAGAGCGCCGCCTCGGGATCGTCGGCATTGACGTGGACGATCGGGATGTCGAAGCCCTTGGCGAGGTCGCTCGAGTACCGCGTCGAGCGACTCTCGGTCGGGTCGGTCGTGAAGCCGACCTGGTTGTT
>DASTKF010000277.1:0-10724 GCA_035716065.1 Gaiella sp. | reverse complement strand
GTCGGTCACGTAGTTGACGAAGTACGGCGCGGGCCCGCGCGTGCCGGGCAGCCGCACGTCCTCCGGCTTCGGCAGCGGCGCCGCGTTCGCGCGCCGCATCTCGCCGGCGGTGATCCGCCCCTGGTCGAAGAGCTGCTGCAGGACGTATCCGCGACGCTGCTTCGCGGCCACCGGGTGCTGCTCGGGGTCGTACAGCGTCGGGCTCGCCGGGATGCCGGCCAGCAGCGCCGCCTCGGGAAGCGTGAGCTCGTCCGCGCGCTTGCCGTGGAAGTAGGTGCGTGACGCCTGGAGGATCCCGTACGCGCCGTTCCCGAAGTAGATCGTGTTGAGGTACGCGGTCAGGATCCGGTCCTTCGACCAGCGCTGGGTCAGCTGCCAGGCGAGCGCCGCCTCGCGCACCTTGCGCGCGATCGTCTTGTCGTTCCGGCTGTACGCGTTCTTGACGTACTGCTGCGTGATCGTCGAGCCGCCCTCCACGACCGCCTTGTTGCGGATGTCCTCCCAGGCGGCGCGGACGATCCCGCGCACGTCGACCCCGTTGTGCTCGAAGAAGCGCTTGTCCTCGACCGCGACGATCGCCTGCTTCATGATCGGCGCGATCCGGTCGGAACGCACGAGGACGCGGCTCTCGTCGCCGCGGAGGATCGCAAGGACGCGCCGCTGGTCGTTCTTCCCCGGCGCGGCGTAGATGACCGTGTCGACGTCGCCGCGCCAGCTCGCGGGGTCGAGCGCGACGAGCTCCGACCTGACCGCCGTGGTCAGGCCGTAGCTGAATGCCGCGGCCGACAGCGCGAAGAGCACGAGCATGAGCGCCAGGAGCCGCGGCTTTCGGATCCGGCCGCGCTTGCGCGCCGCCTCCGTACGTCTTCCGAGCCGCACTGCGCCGCTGATTGTAGCCCGGAGCGGCGCTTTCTATCCGGCGAGGACGTCGAGCAGCTCGACGCCGTAGCGGGCGAGCTTCGCGGGGCCGAGGCCCTTGACGCCGGCGAGCTCCGCCTCCGAGCCCGGCTTGCGGGCCGCCAGCTCCTGGAGCGTCGCATCGTGGAGGACCACGTAGGCCGGGACACCGTCCTCCCGCGCGCGCTGCGTCCTCCAGGCCTTGAGCTCCGCGACGAGCGTGCCCGCCGCATGCGCGTCGGCCGGTGCGGTCGCGGCGGCCCGGAACGACGGCAGCGTGGCACCCGGGCGTGCGTGCAGGACCTTGAACCCGTCGCTCTCGACCTCGACGAGCGCGCCGGAGGCCTCGAGCGCGCGCACCCAGCGCGTCACCTCCGACTCCGAGGCGGCGGCCAGCGCGCCGAACGCGGGCGAGCGCCGGGCGGACGGAGGCGCCTTCACGGAGCCGCGGAGCATCGCGACGAGGCTCCGGCGGCCGAGCGGCCACGTCAGCGCGGCAACGGCGTCGAAGATCACCGGCGCCGCATCGTCCGGCAGCGGGCGCGCGGGGGAAGACGTGGCAGGGCCGGCGCTCGTCGCACGCGGGGCGCAGACGTCGCACGCGCCGCACGGCCCTTCGAGCGTCTCGCCGAAGTGCTCCGCCACCTGGAGGTGGCGGCAGCGCGTCGCTCCCGCGAACTCGATGATGCGCTCCACCCGTGCCGCCGCCGCGCGCTCGTAGCGGTCGAGCAGCGCGTCGACGTCGGCGCCTGCTCCGGCGTCGGCGGGAAGGAGCTCGATCCGCATCGCCCGTCCGGCGTCGTGGCCCCGCCGCACGAGGCCTGCCTGCTCGAGCATCCCGACGAGGACGCGCGGATCGTGCGTGCCTCCGACGGCGTCCTCGAGGGTGTTGGGCGTGACCGTCCCACCCGCCTCGCGGATTGCGCGATATACGCGCCGCAGGAGGTCGGGCGTCGGCACGTCGCCCAGTGCGAACCGGCGCAGGGCCGTCGCGTCCGCGTCGCCCGCCAGGAGGACGGTGTCGCTCGGGCGTCCGTCCCGTCCGGCGCGGCCGACCATCTGCACGTAGCTCTCGAGCGAGTCGGGGAGGTTGGCGAGCGCCACGAGACGCACGTTCGCCTTGTCGATGCCCATGCCGAACGCGGTCGTCGCGACGACGACCGGGGTGCGCCCGGCGACGAACGACTCCTGGACGCGCGTGCGCTCGTCCGGCTCGAGGCCTGCGTGGTAATGCTCCGCGACGATCCCGTGCCCGCGCAGCGTACGGGCGATCTCCTCGCAGGAGCGCCGCGACCGGGCGTACACGATGGCCACGCCCTCGTCGAGGCTGCGGAGGCGGCGCAGCAGCGCGCGGAGCCGCTCCTCGCCGTTCTCGGCGCGCTCCACGTCGTAGCGGAGGTTCGGCCGGTGGACGCTCGTCCGCACCTGTGCGAGGGGGCGCCCGAGCGCCTCGGCGATCGCCTCGGCGTTCGCCGGCGTCGCCGTGGCCGTCATGCCCAACACCGCCGGCCCGTCGAGCTCGTCGAGCGCGCGACGGATGAAGAGGTAGTCGGGGCGGAAGTCGTGCCCCCACATCGAGACGCAGTGCACCTCGTCGATCACCACGAGCCCCACGCCGATCGACCGGAGCGTCCGGACGAACGACTCCTGCCGAAGGCGCTCGGGCGCCGCATAGAGAAGGCGTGTGTTGCCGGCGGCGACCGACGTGAGCCGCGCCGCTGCCTCTTCCGGGTCGAGCGACGAGTTGACGAACGTCGCCGTCGCGCCGATCTCCGGGGGCAGCTTGTCGACCTGGTCCTTCATCAGCGCGATCAGCGGCGAGAGGACGAGCGTGGGGGAGGGCCGCAGCATCGCCGCGAGCTGGTAGGTCAGCGACTTGCCGGCCCCCGTCGGCATGATCGCGAGCGTGTCGACGCCGTCGAGGGCGGCACGGACCACCGCCTCCTGTCCGGGTCGGAAGCGGTCGAAGCCGAAGAGCTCCCGGAGCGCGGGGCGGAGATCGGTCACCCGAACGAGTGTACGGGTGGCGTCGGAGAGAATCTGTGTCGACTTCGTGCCGAGAGGCGTGCTCAGGAGAGCGAAACGGGGGCCGACGCGATCACCGGCTTGCCGGTCGGCGCGGGTGCGCCGCCGTCGTCCTCCACCGTGACCGCCACGACCGAGCCGTTGCCGACGCTGCCGTCGACGGGAATCGCCAGCGTGCCGGCCTCCGGCGCGAACAGGCCGCCGGAAACCGGGCGCCCGTCTTCGATCACCCAGACCTGGTACGTCTTGCCTGCCGGTACGGGCGGGACGTCCGAGACGACGAGCACTGCCCGGCCGTCGTCTCCCACGACGAGCCGGCCGCGCGCACCCGTCAGCGACGCTTCCGACGTCGGCTGCGCCAGAACGGCGGCTGCGGCCCGCTCCTGCGCGAGCGCGGAGCGAGCGTCGTCGAGGTCGGAGGAGACGGACGCGCCCCACAGGCCGAGCGCGAGCGCGGCGCACGCGGCAACCGCTGCCGCGATCCCGAGAACGGGCAAGAGCCGCGACCGGCGCCGTTCCTCGAGGGAGACGACGTTCTGCGGCTCGGCTCGGGCGGCGTCGAGGATCCGGTCGCGCAGGCCGGTCGAGGGCGCTGGCCCCGCGGTAGCGGTCGCCATCGCGGTGGCGGCCTCGGTGAGCGAGCGAAGCTCCTCGCGCGCCTCCTCGGATGACGCGAGCAGCTCCTTCGCGCGGGCGCGGTCGCCCTCGTCGAGGGCATCGAGCGCGTAGCCGGCGATCAGCTCGTGAGTCTCGGCGTCCACGATCCCTCGGATTCGGCCTCGTCCAGCAGCTCTCGCAGGCGCGCGAGGCCGGAGAACATCCTGCTCTTGATCGTACCCAGCGGCACTCCCAGCCTCTCGGCCAGCTCGGCCTGCGAGTAGCCGCCGTAGTAGGCGAGCTCGATTGCCTCGCGCTGCGTGTCGGGAAGCGCGCGGAGCGCTGCTTGCACCCGGTCGCGCTCGAAGCCGAGCCAGGCGGCGTCCTCGGCCGACCCGCTCGGGTCGGGCGCATCGGGACGGCTCCCGGACTCGAGCGGCTCGGTGCGGCGGCGCTCCTCGCGACGGACGATGTCGACCGCGCGCCGGTGGACGAGCGTCACGATCCACGTGCTCGCCTTCGCGCGGTCGGCGCGGAAGGCGGTGGCCGAGCGCCAGGCTGAGAGGAATCCCTCCTGCACGGCATCCTCGGCGAGGCGGTCGTCCCGCAGCAGGCGGTAGGCGATCCCGTAGGCGACCCGCCCCACGCGGTCGTAGAGCTCGCCGAGCGCGCTCTCGTCACCCCGTGCCACGAGGGCGACGAGCGCCTCGTCGGAGAGGTGCGTGTGCCTGCGCAACGCCAGCTCATCCTGGCGGACCCGCGCAGAGGACGGAAACGACTCGACGAGCACGGCCCTGGTTCGCCCGCCGCGCGCCACCGGTTCACCGCCGGTCCGAACCGATCTCGCGTCGGCCGCGAACAACGCCCCGACCCAGCCGACCACCTACGGAAGGAGCACGACGATGCGAAAGAGCATCGCAACCGCGGCGCTCGCCGCCCTGGCCACATCGGCCGCGCTCGGCGCGGCGGTGACGCTCGGTCCCGGCAACGGAACCGCCTCGAGCCACCGAGAGGCACCGCTCATCGCGGACGACCCCTCGGCGGACCTGACGGACGTGTACGCGTTCCGGAGCCCCGACAGGCCGAGCACCGTCACGATCCTGGCGAACGTGATCCCCGGCGAGGACCCGGCAGCGGGGCCTAACTGGTACACGTTCTCGCCTGCGGCCCGCTACAACCTGAAGATCGACACGACGGGCGACGTTCGCCCCGACGTCATCTACCGGTTCGAGTTCCAGCGGAAGACGGGCCCGTTCTTCCTCGGCGACACGGCTCAGCCCTACACCGTCACGCGGATCGCCAAGGGCAAGACGACCGTCGTCGCGCGCGGCACGACGCCGCCGAACAACATCGGCAAGCGCTCGACGCCGGACTACAGGAGCCTCGCCACGAAGTCGATCGCCTCGTTCGACGGAGGCGCCGCGCGGGCGTTCGCCGGTCAGCGCGACGATCCGTTCTTCGGTGACGTCGGGGCGATCTTCGACCTCGTCGCGATCCGCAAGGGCACGGGCAACACGGGCGGCGGGAAGGACTTCTTCGCCGGCTACGGCGTGCACACGTTCGGTGTCCAGGTGCCGATCGCCGGCCTCGCGGCGAAGAACGGGACGGTCGGCGTGTGGGCGTCGGTCGACCGCCGCAAGGTCACGACGCGCGGCGCGACGACCCGGAACGTCGGCGCCTGGGTGCAGGTCGACCGGCTCGGCAACCCGCTCGTCAACGAGGTGATCATCCCGACCGGCCTCAAGGACCGGTGGAACGCGCTCCAGCCGTGGAGCGAGTCGGAGTTCCGCACGTACTACAACGAGCCGATCCTGGCCGCGGTGATCAACAAGCTGTACAAGCTTGGTGCTCCGGAGACCGGCCGCAACGACCTCGTCGCGGTTCTGCTCACGGGCTTGCCGAAGCTGAACTACACGGGGCCGAAGCTCGCCGACGTGCTGCGGCTCAACCTGACGATCCCCGTCGCGAAGAGCCCGAACCGGCTCGGCGTGCTCGGGGGCGACACGCAGGGCTGGCCAAACGGCCGCCGGCTCTCCGACGACGTGATCGACATCGCCGAGCAGGCGGTGGGCGGCTTCCTGAAGGACGTGAAGCTGCCGCTCGGCGACGGGGTCAACGCGGACGACGTCGACATGCTCGACGCGTTCCCCTACGCCGCCGACCCGAAGTCCGGGTTCGACAACACGAAGGGCGTCCAGAAGCCCTGATCGTAAGGCGGTGCCGGCCGGTCCCTCGAACGGGGCGACCGGCCGGCACCGAACCGTTCGCAGGCCTCCGTCGAACCAGGAGCGGACATGCCCCTCGAGACGCCTTCATCTCGCCGCCGACGCACGACCGGTCTCCTCGTGGCCGCAACGGCCGTAGCCGTGCTCGGAGTCGGCGGCCTCTTCGGTGGCGTGCTCGGGGAGCTTCGCCCGGAGGCGGCGCCGGCGAGCGCCTCGCCGCGGCTCGAGCTCGACGCGGCGCTCCCGCTCGGCGGGACCGCCCCCGCCGTCAGGAGGCTCGAGGGCGCGGTGCGTGTCGACCCGCGCGACGCCGACCGCCTCGGGGAGCTCGGCCTCGCCTACCAGCTTCGCTGGCGCGAGACCGGCGATCCGTCGTTCCTGCCGCTCTCCGAGCGCGCGCTCCGGCGAGCACTCGACCAACGGCCGCGGGACGCGGCCGCGACGCTCGGGCTCGGCAACCTGGCGCTGATCCGGCACGACTTTCGCGGCGCGCTCGTCCTCGGTCGCGATGCACGGCGCCGGGCGCCGTTCGCGGCGCGGCCATACGGCGTGGTGGGCGACGCCCTGATCGAGCTCGGGCGCTACCCGCAGGCCTTCGCGGCGTTCGACCGGATGGCGGCCGTGAAGCCGAGCCTCGCCTCCTACGCGCGTGTCGCCTACGCGCGTGAGCTGAACGGCGACCGCCGTGGCGCCACTGCGGCGATGAATCTCGCGCTCGACGCGGCGGGAGGCGTCCCCGAGCCCACGGCGTGGGCGCACGTCGAGCTCGCGAAGCTCGCGCTCGGTGACGGCCGGGTCGACGCAGCCGCGCGGCACGTGTGCGCGGCGCTCGCGATCTTCCCCGGCTACGTCCTCGCGCTCGAGCAGCAGGCCCGGGTCGACGCCGCTCGGGGCAAGCTCGGCGCGGCCGTCACCACGGCCCGGCGGGCGGCCACCGCCGTCCCGCTGCCGCAGTTCGTCGCGTTGCTCGGCGACCTGCTCGAGCGGCAGGGTCGGATGGCGGCGGCGGCGCGCCAGTGGGCCACCGTCGCGGCCATCGACCGGCTGCTGGCCGCGAACGGCCTGCGCGTCGATCTCGAGAGCGCCGTCTTCCGGGCCGACCACCGCTTCCGGCCGGCGGAGACGGTGCGTCTCGCGCGCCGCGCCCGTGCCGACCGGCCGTCGATCTACGGCGACGACGCGCTCGGCTGGGCGCTCGCGCGCGCAGGGAGGTGCGCGGAGGCCGAGCCGTGGCTCGACCGTGCGCTGCGTCTCGGGACGAAAGATGCACTCCTCTACTTCCACCGCGGGTATGCCGCCGGCTGCGCCGGCGACCGTCGCGCCATGCGCGCGTGGTACCGCCGCGCGCTCGATCAGAGCCCGGTCTTCTCGGTGCGATGGGCGCCGGTCGCTCGGGAGGCGCTCGGATGAGGCGCCTAGCGCCCGTCGTGGCGGCCCTCGCCGTCTTCGCGGCCCTTCTCGCCCAGCCGCGGGAAGCCTCCGCGCATCCGCTCGGCAACTTCACCGTCAACCACTACGCCGGGATCGAGCTCGCGGGGAACCGCGTGTTCGTCCGCTTCGTCCTCGACCTGGCCGAGATCCCGACCTTCCAGTCGGGCGACCGCGTCCGCGCGCCTCGCTATCCCTCGGAGCTCGCGCACGAGCTCGAGCTCCGACTCGGTGGCGAGCGCGTCGTCCTGCGACCCGTGGCGCACCGCTTCTCGGAGCGGCAAGGAGCGGGCGGCCTCCCGACCCTGAGGTTCGAGGCAGTCTACGCCGCGTCGCTCCGCGGATCCGCGCTCACGTTCGTCGACCGGAGCTTCGCGCGCCGCATCGGCTGGCGGGAGGTCACGGTGCGTGCTCGCGACGGCGCGCGCCTCGTCTCCTCGTCTGTCCCGGTGACGAGCCGCTCGAGCGAGCTGCGCTCGTATCCGCGCGACCTCCTTCGCTCGCCGCTCGCGGTTCGCTCGGCGACGGCGCGTTTCGTCGCCGGGACGACGTCCGCTGCGCCTCCCCGGCTCGACAGGTCGGCGGCGCCGGGCCACACGGGCGACGGCCTCGCGGGGCTCATCGAGAATGACGACGCGACCTTCGGGGTCGTCCTGCTCTCCCTGCTCGTCGCGGCGTTCTGGGGGGCCGCGCACGCCCTCACACCAGGGCACGGGAAGGCGCTCGTCGCCGGCTACCTCGTCGGCACCCGCGGCCGGCCGAGACACGCCTTCGCGCTCGGGGCCACCGTCACGGTCACCCACACGGCCGGCGTGTTCGCGCTGGGTCTCGTGACGCTCGGGCTCTCGACGGTCGTCGTCCCGGAGCGGCTCTATCCCTGGCTGGCGCTCGTCTCGGGGGTTCTCGTCGTCGGCGTGGGGGCCGGTGTCCTCCTCGGGCGCGCTCGCCACGCACGCGGGCACCACGGCCACGACCATCCACACCACCACGACCACCACAGCGACGACATCGGGATGCGCGGGATCGTCGGGATCGGCGCCGCGGCGGGACTGCTCCCCTGTCCCTCGGCGCTCGTCGTCCTCCTGAGCGCGATCGCGCTCCACCGGCTCGCCTTCGGACTGGCGCTGATCGTCGCGTTCAGCGTCGGGCTCGCGGCGACGATCACCGCGATCGGCCTGGTCGCCGTGCTCGCCCGTCGCGCGTTTTCCCGAGCCCGGTTCGACGGTCCTGTGATCCGAGCGCTGCCCGCCCTGTCCGCAGCCGCGATAGTCGTCGTCGGCCTCGTCATCACGGTGAAGGCGATTCCGGCCGTCGTCTGAACCGGAGGCCGGCGGTGGACGAATCACGCCCGTCCACACCGAGGAGAGGAGCGACGCGATGTTCGGGCTCGACGACTGGATTGCAGGGCTGTCCGACGGAGGATCGATCGCCGTCGTGGTCGCCGTCGCGGCCTTGTTGGGACTGCGTCATGCAGCGGATCCCGATCACATCGCGGCCGTCACGACCCTCGTGGCGTCCGGTCGGGAGCGCGCGACGGGCGCGGCGGCGCGCCTCGGCGCGTGGTGGGGCGCGGGCCACGCGCTGACGCTCGTCGTGTTCGGCATCCCGATCCTGCTCGCCGACCGCTATCTCCCCGATGCGCTCCAGCGTGGGGCGGAGACCGCTGTTGCGGCACTCATCGTCTTTCTCGCCGTGCGGCTCATCGTCCGCTGGCGCCACGGCGCCTTCGCGTTGCGCTCCGCGCACGACGGCAGACACCGGCACCCTGTGCGCTCGCCGGCCGGAGCGTTCGGGATCGGGCTCGTGCACGGCATGGGTGGGAGCGCAGGCGTCGGCGTCCTGCTGCTTGCCGCGATCCCGTCTCCCGAGGTGGCGCTCGTCGCGCTCGTCGTCCTCGCGTTCTTCACGGCGGTCTCGATGACGATCGTCACGACAGGGTTCGGTGCGCTGCTCTCCGTGCGCACCGCCGCCGGCTCGCTGACTGCTGCCGCGCCTCTGCTCGGCGCGGCGAGCCTCGCGTTCGGCCTCTGGTACGCCGCCGCCGCGTGGAGCCTCGCGCCCTATCCGTTCTGAGTTCCAGGAGCCCGATCCGGAGGTGGGTACGATCGGCGCACCGTGAGCGCCTCGGACGTGTCGACACTCGCCCGAAACGCAGTCCACCTGCTGCCCGAGGACGGGCTCGCGGGGAAGCTGCGGCTCGGCCGCCCACTACGCGTGAAGCTCGGGATCGACGTCACCTCGCCCGACATCCACATCGGGCGCGCGATCCCGCTCCAGCGGATGCGCGCCTTTCAGGATGCGGGCCACATCGGCGTCCTGATCATCGGCGACTACACGACGCGGATCGGCGACCCGTCGGGCCGCTCGGCGGAGCGTCCGATCCTCGACCCCGAGGAGATCGACCGCAACGCGCAGACGTACCTCGAACAGGCTCTCCTGATCCTCGACCGCGACCGCACGGAGGTGCGCTTCAACGGGGAGTGGCTCGCGAAGCTCGACTTCGCAGACGTGCTCCAGCTCACCCGGACGACCACGGTCGCTCAGATCCTCGAGCGCGACGACTTCGCGCAGCGGATGGAGGCGAACGAGCCGATCTCGGTGTCCGAGCTCCTCTACCCGCTCATGCAGGCCTATGACTCCGTCGCCGTCGAGGCCGACGTCGAGCTCGGCGGCACCGACCAGCTCTACAACCTGCTCGCGGGCCGCACGGTCATGGAGGCGTACGGTCTCGCCCCCCAGGTCGTTCTCACCACGCCTCTGCTCCTCTCCTGGGACGGGGCGAAGATGAGCTCGTCCGTCGGCAACAACATCCCGCTCACCGCTCCGCCCGAGGAGCAGTTCGGCAGGACCATGCGCATCCCCGACGAGATGCTGGAGGAGTGGTGGATGCTCGTCGTCGAGCAGCCGGTGCCGCCGGGCGAGCCGATGGAGGCCAAGCTCGAGCTCGCGCGGCTCATCGTGCGGCGTTCGCACGGCGAGGACGCAGCGCGCGAGGCCGAGGCGCACTTCACGCGCGTCGTCCGCGAGCATGCCGCGCCCGACGACGTCGCCGAGCACCGGTTGCCGGCCGGCGATCCCGTCCACCTCCCGGCCGTGATCGCCGACGCCTTCGGTCTCTCGACGAGCGACGCCCGCCGGATGATCGGGCAGGGGGGCGTCAAGCTCGACGGCGCCCCCGTCGACGGCCTCGACGTGGCTCGCGCGGCGGCCGACGGAAAGCTCCTGCAGGCGGGCAAGCGGCGCTTCGCGCGGCTTGTCTCCTAGGCTTGACACTCCTCGGGGCTCTGGTACACTTCTGCGGCCGCCCGAGAGGGAGGCAAGGAAAGCCCTGCGACTCACAGGAGCGCCTTCGCTCGATTCGGATACGACCTTTTTCGTCGCCCGTCGAACTGGAGGCCTCTCGCGTGAGCGGAGGCCTTTTCGTTGCCCGGCCCTCGCCGGCACCGGTCCTTGAAAACTCAACAGCGTGCGTGTGCGACGAGAAAGTCGTCGTCGTCCGACCGTCCGGTTCGCCGGTCGTCTCGAACGACGTCGTCTTATCCCGTCATGAAT
>DASTKF010000276.1:0-3563 GCA_035716065.1 Gaiella sp. | reverse complement strand
CGCCCGCGGGTCGTGATGCAGGTCTTCCAGCGGAAGCACGCGATGCTCGGCGGCCTCGACGAGGCACTTGCGATCTTCGAGCTCTGCTCGGACGACTGGGCGGGCCTGACCGTTCATGCGCTCCGCGACGGCGACCGGGTCGACCCGTGGGAGACCGTCATGACGATCGAGGGCGACTACACGACGTTCGCGCACCTGGAGACGGTCGTCTTGGGCACGCTCGCACGGCGGACGCTCATCGCGAGCAACACGGCGCGCGTCGTCGAGGCGGCGAACGGCAAGCCGATCATCTTCATGCCCGCCCGCCACGACCACCATCGTGTGCAGACCGGCGACGGGTACGCCGCGTTCGTCGCGGGCGCGGTGCTCGGCGCCGAGATCGGCGTCACGTCCGACGCACAAGCCTCGTGGTGGGGTGGACGTGGTGTGGGCACGGTTCCGCACTCCCTGATCGCCGCCTACGGAGGCAACACCGTGCTCGCGGCGACGAAGTTCGCCGAGTGGGCGAGCGACGACTTCCGGATCACGGTGCTGGTCGACTTCGACAACGACTCCGTGCGGACCGCGCTCGATGTCGCGCGCGCCCTCGGCCCTCGGCTGTGGGGTGTCCGCCTCGACACGTCGAGCCAGCTCGTCGACCGGGCGCTGTGGGAGGAGATGGGCGACTTCGACCCGCGTGGCGTGAACGAGCGCCTCGTGCGCAAGGTGCGCGCCGCGCTCGACGAGGACGGCTTCGAGCGGGTGAGGATCGTCGCCTCCGGCGGCTTCACAGTGGCGAAGATCGAGGCGTTCGAGCGCCGCGGAGTTCCGGTCGACGCGTACGGCGTCGGCTCGTCGCTGATCCGCGGGGAGTACGACTTCACCGCGGACATCGTGATGACCGACGGTAGGCCGACCGGGAAGGTGGGACGCAGCTTCCGGCCGAATGCACGCCTGGAGCTCGTCGAGTGACCGACGTCGTGCGGATCGTCTTCGAGACGCATTCGCTGACGGTCGACAACGAACGCGGGGTCGCGACGGGATGGCTCGGCGGGGCGCTCTCCGCGCACGGACGCGCGCTCGCGAGGGAGCTCGGCGAGCGCAGGCGCGACGACCGGATCGATGCCGTCTTCAGCTCGGACCTCGCCCGCGCCGTCGAGACGGCCGAGATCGCGTTCGGCGCGACGGACATCCCCGTCTTCCTCGACTGGCGCCTGCGCGAGACCGACTACGGCGAGCTGAACGGCGCGCCGGCCGACGCGATCGCGGCCGAGCGAGCTCAGCGGGTCGACGTCCCGTTCCCCGGCGGGGAGAGCTACCGCGACGCCGTCGCTCGCGTGGCGTCGTTTCTCGACGACTTTCCGGACGGCTGCGCGGGCGAGCGTGTCCTCCTGATCGGCCACACCGCGACTCGCTGGGCGCTCGACCACCTGCTCGACGGCCGGCCGCTCGAGCAGGTCGTCGCCGCGCCGTTCGACTGGCGCGAGGGCTGGGAGTACGACCTCGACCCGAGCCCGCGGGCGATCGCCGGAGCCGCGGCATGAGCCGGCCGCTTCTCTGGGACGTGGACACGCAGGTCGACTTCGTTCGCGCAGGGGCGAAGCTTCCGGTCCCCGGCGCCGAAGAGGCGGCGCCCGCGATGGCGCGCCTCGTCCGCTGGGCGGCCGAGCACGGCTTGACCCACCTCGCCACCGCCGACGACCACGAGCTGACCGACCCGGAGATATCCGACGAGCCGGACTACGAGGCGACCTACCCGCCGCACTGCCTCCGGGGCACGCCGGGGGCGGCGAAGATCCCCGAGACGGCCCAGCTCGACCCGCTGCCGATCCCGCTCACGCCGTACCCGCCAGGGCTTCTTCCGGCGCTCGTCGAGGGGCACCGCGAGCTCCTCGTCCTGAAGAAGACCTACAACGCGTTCTCGAACCCGAATCTCGAGCCGGTGCTGGCGTCGCTCGCGCCGAGCGAGGTGCTGGTCTTCGGTGTCGCAACGGACGTCTGCAACCACGCGGCGATCATGGGGCTGCTCGCGCGCGGGTACGACGTCGCCTTCGTCGAGGACGCCTCGAGCGGTCTCTCCGAGGAGCGCGTCGCCGCCGCTCTTGCGCAGTGGCGGGAAGAGGGCGTGCGGTTCACGACGACCGACGAGGTCGTCGCCGCCGCGCCGTGACCCTGCCGCCGATCGTCGCCAGGGCGAAGGCGGCGGCACAGGCGCTCGCACTCGAGAAGAGCTGCCGCGACGTGGACGGGATGCTGCTGCACGTCCTCGCGGGACGCCGCGGTCTCGAGCGAGTGGCCGAGATCGGCACCGGGACCGGCGTCGGCACGGCATGGCTCGCCTCTGCGCTACCGCCCGGGATTCCGCTCTTCACCGCGGAGCTCGACGAGCGCCTCGCGGGGGCGGCCGCCCAGCTCTTCGCGAACGACCCGGACGTCGACGTTCTGCACGGCGACTGGCGCGACGTGCTTCCCGCACACGCGCCCTTCGACCTGATCTTCGTGGACGCCGGCAGCGCGAAGGACGATCCCGGCGCCGTCCTCGCGCTCGCGGCGCCGGGTGCGACCCTCGTGCTCGACGAGTTCTCGTCCGACCGGCAACGGCCCGACCCGCGCCGCGAGAGCTGGCTCGCACACCCGCGACTGGTGGCCGTGGAGATCGGCACGGGACAGGCCGCGCAGGCGATCGTCGCCGTCGTCCGCCGCTGAAGGCCTGGCGCGTCGTGGCATAGTCGGCCGGTGACGACCGAGGCGGAGCTCGTGCGCACCGAGCACGGTCTCGTCCCGAAGGGACAGGGCTGGTTCGTCCTGAACGCACGCGACACCCAGTGGTGGGAGCGTGAGGGCCGCGGCGTCCTCTGCGAGTTCGAGGGCGCCGGCTTCGAGGGTGCGCTCGACTTCGAGCAGCTCGGGATCAACCTCACCGTCCTCGGCCCCGGCGAGCCGATGGCGATGTACCACTGGGAACGAGATCAGGAGGACTTCCTCGTGCTGCACGGCGCGGCGCTGCTCGTGATCGAGGGCGAGGAGCGGCCGCTGCGCGCCTGGGACTTCGTCCACTGCCCCGCCGGGACGCCACACGTGATCGTCGGCGCCGGGGACGAGCCGTGCGTGGTCCTCTGCGTCGGCGCCCGCGACCGCTCGACGGGCCTGGAGTGGGGCGCCTACACGGTGGACGAGGCGGCGCTCCGCCACGACGCCGGCGTCGACCGTGAGACGACCGAGCCGCGCGAGGCGTACGCCCGCTTCCCGCCCGGCTGCCTGAGCCGGTACCGGGACGGCCTGCTCCCTTCGTAGCCCGGACGGCACGGCACGTACGCCGAGGGCGGCGCGTCAGCGCCGCTTCGCGGCGAAGCTGTCAAGAATCCGCAGGACCCTGGCCCGCGTCTCGCCCGTCGCCTTGGGCCCGAGGAGCCTACAAACACGAGGGCGATGAGCGTCACAGGGACCCTACGCGAGAGACCCTATCGCAGGTCCGTCGCGAGTCTCAGGGCGCGGCCCGGGGCGGCTGGCCCACGTGCCGCGCGAGCGCGGCGAGCCGCTCGTCCCATTCCGTGCCGACGCGGGCGATCCAGTCCGTCGCGTGC
>DASTKF010000275.1:0-4480 GCA_035716065.1 Gaiella sp. | reverse complement strand
GCCGCTCATCCTGCGGACGCTCCCACGACTCGCGTGGGCGGCGACGCTCGTCGAACTGCTTCCCGCCCCGTCGCGCCTCGGCTACGCCGCCGTCGCACGGAACCGGCGCACCCTCTCGCGCATGCTCGGCCTGCGGGCATGCGCACCGGCCCGTCCCGATTAGTCGAAAGCTGCCGCCGCGGCGGGGTCGGCTGCTACGGCGAGCGCGCGCGCGAGCTGCTCGGCAGGCGTCTTGGCCGAGAGCGGTGGGAGCGCGTCGAGCGGGAAGTACCCGGCTGCCTCCGTCTCCACTCCGTCGGGCGTCGGGGTGCCGCCGAGCGGTTCGCACTGGACATACAGCTTGTAGACGTGGGCCGGCCAGCGCAGGCGGCCGCGGAAGTCCCGGTCGAAGATTCCGAGCAGACGCACGGCACGGACGGAGATGCCGGCCTCCTCGCCGACCTCTTTCTGGACCGCCCGTGAGGGCGTCTCGCCGACATCGGCCCAGCCACCGGGCAGGCACCACCCGTCGCTCTCCGGCTCGCGGACGAGCAGCAGCCCCTCCGCGCCGAGCACCACACCGCGCACGTCGACCTTGGGCGTGCGGTAGCCGCTCTCCTCGGCGAAGCTGGCGAGGAGAGCGGCCGGCTCCTCGCCGCCGGCCCACGCGGCCATCTCCGCCGCGATCCGCTGCACCGCCGCGTAGCGCTCCCTGTCGTACGGCCCGGCGGCGTACTCGAGGCCGGTCTGGGAGAGCGCCTGCAGCGCCCGCGCCCATCTGACGACGTCGTTCAGGCGAGCTTCTCGCGCACGAGCTGGCTGACGACCGAGCCGTCCGCGCGCCCCGAGACACGCGGCATCGCGTCTGCCATCACGCGGCCGAGGTCGCGGATGGACGTCGCGCCCACCTCGGCGATCACGTCGTCCACGATCTCCTCGAGCTCGTCCTCGGAGAGCTGGTCGGGCATGAACTCCTCGATCACGTCGAGCTCGAACTCCTCGCGGTCGGCCTGCTCGTCACGCCCGGCGGCGTCGAACGCCTCCATCGCCTCGACGCGCTTCTTCCGCTCCCGCTGCAGCACCTGGAGCGACTCCTCGTCGGAGAGCGCGCGCTGGAGCTCCTTCTCGGCGGAGCGGAGCGCGTTCAGGACCAGCGCGAGCGCATCGCGACGTTGGTCGTCGCGCGCGCGACGTGCGTCTTTGAGCTCACCCTCGATGTCGGCGATCAACGTCATTCGAATCCGGGGAGGCTAGCGCCCCCGAGCAGATGCCAGTGGAGGTGGAAGACGGTCTGCCCGCCGCCCGGACCGACGTTGACGATCAGCCGGTAGTCCTCGAGCCCCGCCTTCGCGGCGGTCTCGGCGACGAACTCGAGCATCCGCTTCGCCTCGTCCGCATCGAGCTCGCCCACGTCGCGGAACGTGTCGATGTGATGCTCGGGCAGGATCAGCAAGTGCGTCGGCGCCTTCGGCGCGATGTCGCGAAGCGCCACGAAGCCTTCCGCGGCGTGGACGTGGTCGCCATCGCGGACGAGCCGGCAGAAGAGGCACTCCTCAGGCGGCAACGGCGAGCACCCCTTCCGCGCCCACGCCCACGCCCCGCGCAGCGACGAAGGTGCCGACCTCGCCCTCGACCAGCCAGGGTGTGTAGTCGTCCGCATAGCCGCGTCCCGGCCGGTCGACGAGCACCCGATCGGTGGTTCCGACCCGGGCCTGCCAGCGGCGCCGGCAGAGCTCGTCCGACAGCGCACGGAGCCGGGCGCCACGATCGTGCTTCGCCTCGCGCGCGACGGTGTCCTCGGCCGCCGTCCGGGTGCCCGGCCGCGGGGAGTAGGGGAACACGTGGACCTTCGTCATCCCGAGCCGCTCCACGAGCGACAGCGTTCGCTCGAACGCGGCGTCGCCCTCGTCCGGGAAGCCGACGATCACGTCCGTCGTCAGGTTGAGGCCTGCGAGCGGGGCAAGGCGCCGCTCGAACTGCGAGGCGCTGTACCGGCGACCCATCGCGCGCAGGACCCCGTCGTCGCCGGACTGCAGCGGAACGTGGAGGTGCGGCGAGACGGTCGACGTCTGGAGGAGCGCGCTCACCAGCGCGTCGTCGACGTGGTTGACCTCGATCGACGAGAGTCGCAGGCGCTCGACGCCGGGGAGCGAGCCGGCCTCGCGAACAAGACGGGCAAGCGTGTAGCCGGCCGTGCGGTCGCGAAAGCAGCCGAGGTTGACGCCGGTCAGGACGATCTCGCGATGCCCCTGCGCCACGCGGCGCCGGATCTCCTCGAGCACGGCTTCAGCGGGGCGGCTCCGAGTCGCCCCGCGGACGAGGGGGATCACACAGAAGGCGCACGAGAACGAGCAGCCGTCCTGGATCTTGACGAACGCGCGCACCCTGTCGAGCCGGTGCTCGGCGTTGACGCAGCCGATCGCGCCTACGTCGCCTGCGACGAAGGCCGCAGCCTCGTCGCCCGTCCTCCCCGTGACGACGACGTTCGGCGCGGCGTCGCCGAAGACGCCGTCGAGGTTCGAGGCGCAGCCGGTGACGTACACCGACCGCGCCGAGCGCGCCGCCCGCGACGCAGCCTGGCGCGACTTCGACACTGCCTCGTGCGTCACGCAACACGTGTTGACGACCTGGATCTCACCGCCTTCGGTGACCTCGTCATGCCCGTCCGCGAGCAGCCGCTCACGAATCGCCTGCGCGTCGGCGAACGAGACCTTGCATCCGAGGAAGCGCGTCGAGAACGTCGCCATGCGGAGCCCATGAGATTAGACGCTCGGCGGCCCGATTCGGATTGCGCGCCTAGCATGGCCCGATGAGCTGGGACGAGGCGTTCTCCCACCGCTACGACGAGTGGGCCGCGGACATGACGGCCGACATCGACTTCTACGTCCGGCTCGCGCGCGAAGCGGACGGACCGCTCGTGGAGCTCGCGGTGGGTAACGGCCGCGTGGCGATCCCCGTCGGCCAGGCGACCGGCCGGCGTGTGATCGGGCTCGACACCTCGCCGGCGATGCTCGAGCAGGCGCGTGAGCGCGCGACCGAAGCGGGCGTCGACCTCGAGCTCCACCTTGCCGACATGCGCGACCTGCGGCTCGACGAGCCGGCGGCGCTGATCTACTGCCCGTTCCGGGCGCTTCTGCACCTTCCGACCTGGGCCGACCGGCGCGCGGCCTTCGAGCGGGTCGCAGCCGCGCTCCAACCCGGCGGGCGGTTCGCCTGGAACGCGTTCGCCTTCGACCACCGCGTCGCAACCCGCCTCGACGGCATCCACCAGGACAGCCCCGTGCCCCACACCGTGCGCTACGCGGTCGGCCCGAACCGTATCGACATCGACCTCGACGACGGCTCCCGCAGCTCGCTCTGGTGGGCGACGAGGAACGAGTGGCTCGGCCTCATCGACGTCGCCGGCCTCGAGCTCGAGGCGCTCGACGGCGGGTTCGCAAGCGAACCCTTCGACGACGCCAGCCCCGAGTACGTGTTCGTCTGCCGTCGATGAGCGGCGAGACCGACCTCGGCGAGCTGATCGACCCGGACGCGCACGAGCCGGTCACGGACGCCGTCTGGGACGCGGATCGCGCCCGTGCCGCCGTCGCGGCGATCGTCTCCGAGACGGAAGCGTCGTTCGATCCGAACGACCTCTGGCCCCCGCACCCGCTCGACGAGGATGAGGACGAGCCGCCTCTCGGCCGCGTCGCCTCGCTCTACCTCGGTGCGGCCGGGGTCATCTGGGCATTGCATGCGCTCGAACGCGCCGGCCTCGTAGAGGCGCGACGGGACTGGGGCGAGGTGGCGCTCACCCTGCACGACCGCTACCGCGCCGAGCCGGACTTCCCCGCTGTCGGCGTCGTGCCGTCGCTCTGGATGGGCGAGGCCGGGATCCTCCTCGTCGCGCATACGCTCGCCCCCGCCGCCTGGCAGGAGGAGCACCTGCTCGACGTCGTGCGCCGGAACGCCGACAACCCGTCGCTCGAGCTCAACTGGGGATCGCCGGGAACGATGCTCGCCGCCGCCGTCATGTTCGAGCGAACGCGCGAGGAGCGCTGGAAGGCAGCCTGGACCGAGTCCGCCGACCGCCTCTGGAGCGAATGGCGCGGAGACCTGTGGGAGCAGGATCTCTATGGCAAACGGGCGCACATCCTCGGGCCGGCGCACGGGTTTGCAGGCAACGTCTTCGTCCTCGGACGCGGCGACCTTCTGGACGGCGAGCGGCGGGCGGCGCTCGGGACCCGGGCCGCGACGACGCTCGACCGGCACGCGCTGCGCTCCGACGGGGTCGCGCAGTGGCGTCCTTCGGTCGAGCCGAGCCGCGTCCCCCGCCGCACGCAGTGGTGTCACGGCGCACCGGGGATCGTCGCGTCCCTCGGCTCGCTCGCGCCCGGGAACGACGCCCTCTCGGAGCTGCTCCTCGCCGGCGGAGAGCTCACCTGGCGCGCCGGCCCCCTCCGCAAGGGCGCGAACCTCTGCCACGGGACTGCCGGGAACGGCTACGCCTTCCTGAAGCTCT
>DASTKF010000274.1:0-7006 GCA_035716065.1 Gaiella sp. | reverse complement strand
CCGTCGGGCTGATCCCGAGCACGCGCGCGGCGGCGTCGCCGTCGAACTCGAGCACGATCCGCAATGCGAGTACCTCGCGCTCCCCCGCGGAGAGCGACGTGAGTGCCGCCTCGAGCTCGGGCGAGAGGCCCTCGACGAAGGACTCCTCGACACGCTCGTCGAGCGCGGCCGCCTCCTCGCGCTTCCGCCTCCGCGCCTCGGCGCGGAACCAGTCGAGCGCGGTCGTCCTCGCGATGCCGAGCAGCCAGGTCCGGGCGCTGCCCCGCCGCGGGTCGAAGCGGTCCCACATCCTGAGCGCCTTCTCGAACGTCGCGCTCGAGAGATCCTCGGCCGTCTCGCGATCACGGGTCAGGTAGAGGAGGTAGCCGAACACGTCGTCGAGGTGCGCCTCGGCGGCCTCGGCGAGGCTCCGCGGCGGGCGCGTGGCGAGCGGCTGCTCGAGCGTCATCGCGTGCACGCCTCCTCTACGCCGCCGGCTGCCCTCCGCGTCACAGGGACATTGTCCGCGCGCCGGCGGCCGGCGCGGGAGATCAGGAGGGCGCCGTCTCGGCCGCGCGGACGCGCTGGGCCTCGGCCTCGCGCAGCTCGATCCGGCGGATCTTCCCGGTCAGCGTCTTGGGCAGCGACGGTACGAACTCCACCAGACGCGGGTAGTGGTAGGCCGAGAGGCGCGTGCGGACGTGCTGTTGGATCGCCTTCGCCGTCTCGTCGCTTGGCTCGTGCCCTTCGGCGAGGACGACGAACGCCTTGACGACGCTCCCGCGACGCTCGTCCGGCGAGGCCACGGCGGCGGCCTCGGCGACCGCGGGATGCTCGAGGCACGCGGACTCGACCTCGAACGGGCCGATCCGGTACCCGGCCGCGATGATCACGTCGTCGGCGCGGCCCTCGTACCAGACGTACCCGTCCTCGTCCATGCGGGCGGCGTCCTTCGTGTGGAACCACTCGCCGCCGAAGGTCTCTCGCGCCGCCTCGTCGTTGTTCCAGTACCCGAGCGGGTAGTGCGGGTTCGACCGCGCCCGGAGGCAGATCTCACCGCGCTCCCCCTGCGGCACGGGGTGCTCGTCCTCGTCGAGGATCGCGACGTCCCAGCCCGGCATCGGCCGTCCCATCGAGCCCTCCCGCACCTCCATGAAAGGGAAGTTCCCGCACAGCGGGTAGCTCTCCGAGAGGCCATAGAAGTCGAGGACGGTGACACCGTACTGGTTGCGGAACCAGCGGATCGCCTCGGGGTTCAGCGGCTCACCGGCCGCGCAGACGATCCGGAACTCCTGGGGGTACCGCGTTCGGGCGTCGGCGATTCCCATCATCGAGCGAATCGCCGTCGGTGTGCCGAAGACGTTCGTCACGGCGTACTTGGAGAGGAACGCGAGCTGCTTCGCCGGGTCGAAGCCGCCCTCGCGCTCGAGGACGACCTGCACGGCGCCGAAGCGCCACGGGCCGAGCAGCGGCGCGATGCCGGCAGCCCACGCCCACTCGCCCATCCCGTGGAACCGCTCCCCGTCCTGGACGTCGTGGCACAGCTCGAACTCGTTGTGCCCGAGCAGGTACCGGTGCGCGTGGAGGATGCCCTTCGCGAGGCCTGTGGTGCCGGAGGTGTAGTAGAGCTGGGCAGGGTCGTCCGCTCGCGTGTCGACCCGCTCGAAGCCCGGTTCGCCCGACGCGATGAGGCTCTCGTCCAGGACGACGACGTGCTCGACGGGGAGGTCGAGCGAGCGCACGCGGTCGATGTGCTCTGCGTTCGTGACGAGGATCTTCGCCTGCGAGTCGGTCACGCGGTGACGGATCCCGTCGTCGCCGTACAGCACGGAGAGCGACAGGAGGATCGCGCCCGCCTTGAACGTTCCGATAAACGCGGCTGCCGTCTCGGGCCGGGGAGTGAGAAGCATCGCGACGCGGTCACCGACCTCGATGCCGTGCGCGCGAAAGACGCTCGCGAGCCGGTTGCTCGCGTCCTGGAGCTCGCTCCAGCTGACCTCGCGCCGGTTGCCGCGGTAGTCCTCCCACAGCATCGCGAGCTTCTCCGGCGGGTGCTTGTCGCAGACGTCCTGGGCGATGTTGTAGCGCTCCGGGACGTCCCACCGATGGGCGGCGATCGCCTCCTCGTAGCTCGAGAACCGGCTGTGCGCGGGCATCGCTCCTCCTGCAGGCTGGACGGGGCTCGACCAGTGTCGCTCATCCGCGCGCGGCGGCGTCACAGAGTCGGCACACATCCGACAGCCCACGCCGTGCACACTGCGAGGGCGATGGAGTGGCTCCAGGTCTTTACGATCGTGGCGGCGTTGCTGGGGATCGTCGGGGCTCAGACGACGTGGGTCATCCACGCGCTCCAGCGCATCGAGGTGCGGCTGGACAGTTTCGAGGCCCGGGTCGATGCGCGGTTTGCGCAGGTCGACCGGCGGTTCGAGCAGGTCGACCGGCGGTTCGAGCAGATGGATCTCCGCTTCGCGCGGATGGACGATCGCTTCGATCGGATGGACGACCGGTTCGCTCGTCTCGAGGAGGACGTGATCCGGGACCACACCAAGCGGATCAGCCGGCTCGAGGCACGGCTCGACTAGAGGCTCGACTCCGCGGCTGCTCCCGCCTGCGCCTCCGCGAACAGCACCTCCCACTGCGCGAGCAGGCCGTCGAGCTCCTCGCGCGCGGCGGTATACGAGGCGAGCAGGTCCATGTCCGTCCAGCTCTCGGCAAGCCGCGCCTCGAGCTCCGCGACGCGCGGCTCCAGCTCGCTGATCCGCTTCTCGACGCGGTCGAGCTCCGTCGGCCTCCGCGGGGCGGGCTTGGGCTTCTGCTTGCGTGCGGCCTTCGCCTTCGGCTCCCCCGCCGAGACCCGCGCGGGCGCCGCTTCCCGTACGCGAACGAGGTCGGCCCAGCCGCCGTCGTAGGAGCGCAGCCCGAGGTCTTCGACCGCGACGATGCGATCGGGGACGGCGTCGAGCACAGCGCGGTCGTGCGAGACCAGCAGCACCGTTCCGGGGAACGCCTCCAACGCCGCCTCGAGCGCCTCGCGGCTCTCGAGGTCGAGGTGGTTCGTCGGCTCGTCGAGGACGAGCAGGTTCGCGCCGGAGGCGACCACGAGCGCCAGCGCCAGGCGCCGCCGCTCGCCGCCCGAGAGCACCGAAACCTGCTTCTCGTGGGTCTCCCAGCCCGAGAAGAGAAAGCGCCCGAGGAGGTTCTGCGCCTGCGGGCGAGGCAGCCGCGTCGCCGCGGCGGTGACGTCGAGGATCGAGCCGTGCTCGGGCAGCTCGGCTTCGTGTTGCGAGAAGTACGCGGGAACGACGCCGTGGCCGATCTTGATCCGTCCCTCGTCCGGCTCCCGCTCACCGAGCAGCGTCTCGAGCAACGTCGTCTTGCCCGACCCGTTCGGGCCGACCAGCGCGACGTGCTCTCCGCGTTCGAGGACGAGCGACGCGCCGTCGAGGAGCAGCTTGTCGCCGGCGGAGACGACGAGGTCTTCCGCGTCGAGCACGATACGGCCCGAGCGCGCGGGCTTGAGGAACTCGAAGCCGAGCGTCCGGCGGCGCTTCGTCATCGACTCGAGCTCCTGCGCAGCCGCGCGGCGTTCCTTCTCGAGCCGCCCGATCTGCGTGAGCTTCGCCTGGGCCTGCTTCGCCTTCGACTTCTTGTAGCGGAAGCGGGCCACGAACCGGTCGAGCCGCTCGATGTCGTCAGTGATGCGGTCGAGCTGGGTCGCCGCCGCCGACGCGCGCGCCGCCTTCTCCCGGCGCCACTCGTGCCAGGGGCCGTCGAAAAAGAACGGCTTCGGGCCGCCGAGCTCGAGCACCGCGGTCGTCACGGCCTCGAGGAACCAACGGTCGTGGGCGACGAGGATCACCGCTGCGTCGAGCGACGTCAGCTCGCGCTCGAGCCACTCGAGGCTCTCGACGTCGAGGTGGTTCGTCGGCTCGTCGAGCAGCAGCAGGTCGGGATCGGAGGAGAGGGCGCGCGCGAGCGAGGCGCGCGTCAACTCGCCGCCGGAGAAGGTGTCGAGCGGCCGGTCGAGGTCGGCGTCGGCGAATCCGAGGCCGCGGACGATCGACGCCGCGCGGTCGCGCCACGCCCATCCGCCGGCGTGCTCGAGCCGCGCCTGCGCCTCGCTGTAGCGTCGCAACGTCGCGTCGGCGTGGTCGCCGCCGGCCATCGCGTCCTCGAGCCGGCGCAGCTCGTCCTCGATCGCGACGAGGTCGTTCGCGCCGGAGAGCGAGTACTCCCGCAGGGAGAGCCCCTGGCCGCGCGGCGGACGCTGGTCGTGCAGTGCGACGCGTGTGTCCTTCGCAAACGCGAGCTCACCGCCCTGGAGCGAGGTCTCGCCGATCAGCGCCCGCAGGAGCGTCGTCTTCCCCGCCCCGTTCGGGCCTGCGAGCGCGAGGCGGTCACCCCGGCGCAGCCGGAACGAGACCCCGTCGAAGAGGGGGTCGCCGGAGAGCTCCTTGCGCAGCCCGGACGCGATCAGGACGGCCATGGACTGAAGGGTGCCGACGAATGCACCGGCGCGTAAGAACCGTGTGTCGTCGCGCAAAGAATCGGGTAGTGACCACTATGGCAAGCGACCCGATCGTCATCGTCGGAGGCGGCCTCGCGGCCGGGCGCCTCGCGGCCGAGTACCGGGAGAGCGGTGGCGAAGCCGACGTCACGATCCTCTCCGCGGAGCCCGATCCGCCGTATCACCGCCCTCCGTTGACAAAGGGGTTCCTGCGTGGGGAGCAGGACAGGGACTCGACGCTCCTGCAGCCGCTGGCCGAGTGGGAGGAGGCCGTCGTGGAGATCCGGCTCGAGACGCCGGTCGAGGCGATCCACGCGGACGGGCACGAGGTCGAGCTCACGGGCGGTGAGCGCCTCCCGTACGGAACGCTCGTCGTGGCGACCGGTGCCCGGCCACGGCCGCTCCAGATCCCCGGCGCCGACCGCGTCGGCGTCCACACGTACAGGACGCTCGCGGACGCCGAGGCGGTGTCGGCCGCGGCCGAGGAGGCCCATTCGGCGATCGTGATCGGTGGCAGCTTCATCGGCTCCGAGACC
The DNA here is from genome assembly GCA_035716065.1 of Gaiella sp. Taxonomy (GTDB): domain Bacteria; phylum Actinomycetota; class Thermoleophilia; order Gaiellales; family Gaiellaceae; genus Gaiella. The sequence goes on along the minus strand of DASTKF010000274.1, from coordinate 1,984 downwards.
GCCGCGTCCCTCCGCTCCCGCGGTCTCGCGGTCACCCAGGTCGAGATGGGCCCGACGCTGATGCCTCAGCTCCGGTGCCCCGACCTCTCGGCCCAGCTCGTCCAGCTCTACCGCGCGGAGGGTGTCGACGTCCGTCTCGAGACGCAGGTCGAGGAGCTCACGGGCAACGGACGCCTCCTCACGGGAGCGCGCACCGACGACGGCGAGACGGTCGAGGCCTACCTCGCGATCGTCGGAGTCGGCGTCGAGCCGAACGTCGAGCTCGCACAGGCCGCGGGTGCAGACGTCGACGACGGGATCGTCGTCGACGAGCGCTTCCGCAGCTCGTTGCAGGACGTCTACGCGATCGGTGACGTCGCGCGCTACCCCGACCCGACCTCGGGACGGCAGCGCCGGATCGAGCACTGGTCGAGTGCCGACGCCCAGGGCGCGCATCTCGGCCGGCAGCTGGCAGGGTCACGCGCCGCGTACGACGAGTTACCCGTCTTCTTCACGCAGCTCTTCGGACGGAAGCTCCAGGTGCTCGGCGATACGGAGCGGGCCGCGGAATGCGTCCTGCGCGGGTCGCTGGACGAAGGTCGTCTGATCGGCTTCCATCTCGACGAGGGCAAGCGTCTCGTCGGCGCCGTCGTCCACGGCGAGTCGGCCGACGTGGCAGTCGAGCTGGAGGAGCTGATCCGGCGGGCGGTCGTGGTCGACGACCCGGTCAGGCTCCTCGACGAGAACCTGCGGCCGGTCGACGCAGTTGTCGCCTAGAAAGGCGTCAGGCGCGTAGGCTTGGCCGCATGACCTCGACCGACCCGGCCCGTCTCACGATCGACACGATCCGCGTCCTTGCGATGGACGCCGTCCAGAAGGCGAACGCCGGCCATCCGGGCACCGCAATGGCGCTCGCCCCTGTCGCCTACCTCCTCTACGCGGAGGAGATGCGCCACGATCCCTCGACGCCGGACTGGCCGGGCCGCGACCGCTTCGTCCTCTCCGCGGGGCATGCCTGCATCCTCCAGTACGTCTCGCTCCACCTGTCCGGCTACGACGTGACGATGGACGACCTGCAGCATTTTCGGCAGTGGGGCTCGCGGACCCCGGGACATCCGGAGCTCGGGCACACGCCGGGGATCGAGACGACGACGGGGCCGCTCGGCCAGGGCTTTGCGAACGGCGTGGGGCTCGCCATCGCACAGCGCTTCCTCGCCGACCGGTGGAACCGGCCGCACCACGCGATCGTCGACTCGTGGATCTACGCGATCTGCTCCGACGGCGACATGATGGAGGGAGTCACGCAGGAGTCAGCGTCGATCGCGGGCCAGCTCGGGCTCGGGCGCCTCGTCTACGTCTACGACGACAACCACATCACCATCGACGGCTCGACGACGATCAGCTTCACCCGCGAGGACAAGGGGAAGCGCTTCGAGGCGTACGGGTGGCACGTCCAGCACGTCGACGACCCGAACGACCTCGATGCGCTGCGCGACGCGTTCGCGGCGGCGCGCGCCGAGGACGGCCGGCCGTCGCTCGTCATTCTCCGCTCGCACATCGCGTACCCGGCCCCCAACGCGATCGACACGTCGAAGGCGCACGGGTCGCCGCTCGGCGAGGACGAGGTGCGGCGGACGAAGGAGGTGCTCGGCTGGGATCCGGACGAGACGTTCGTCGTCCCCGACGCCGTCCGCGAGCACATGGCCGGGGTGCAAGAGCGAGGCGCTGCGGCGCGCGCGGCCTGGGAAGAGCGGCTCGCGGCATGGGCCGACGCGCATCCGGACGCGGCGGCAGACCGCGAGCTCGACCTGCAGCGCCGTCCGCGCGACGGCTGGAAGGAGGCGCTCCCGTCGTTCGAGGCCGGCGAGCAGATCGCGACGCGCGACGCGGGGAAGACGGTGATGCAGGCGCTCAAGCACTTCGCGCCGACCCTGATCGGCGGCGCCGCGGACCTGGTCGAGTCCACGAAGACAGAGTTCGAGGGCGGCGGGATCTTCGCGGCGTC
>DASTKF010000273.1:0-2774 GCA_035716065.1 Gaiella sp. | reverse complement strand
GAGCGCCAGGCGTTTTTCGACGTCATGGCCTCGTTCCCGTCGGGCGTGGCGATCGTGACGACGCTCGGCGCGGACGGCACCCCCCGCGGGCTGACCACGACCGCCGTCTGCAGCGTCTCGGCCGACCCGCCGACGATCCTCGTCTGCGTCGACCTCGCCTCCCGGACGCTCGCGGCGCTCCGCGCCAGCGGGCGCTTCGTCGTCAACTTCGTCGGCGAGGGACGCAGCGAGCTCTGCCTCCTGTTCGCCTCGAAGGAGGAGGACAAGTTCAAGGACGTCGACTGGCGTCCGACGGACAAAGGGCTACCGCTGCTCCACGCGGACGTCCTCGCGTGGGCCGAGTGCTCGACCGAACGGGAGCTCGAGATCGGGGACCACGTCGTCCTCGTCGCCGAGGTGACGGACGGCGGCGTCCAGCCGGAGCTCGAGCCGCCGCTCATGTACTACCGCCGCTCGTGGGGCGTGTGGACGCCGGCCCACGACGTCACCGAGCCGGACGCCGTCTCGATCCCCGCGATCGAGGTCAGCGGCCGCGACCTTCGCTGGCAAGGCGCCGAGTTCTAGGCGAGCAGGGGTGCGATTGGTGTCGGACTTCAAGTCGGCGACCAGGCGCGGGGCGCCGCGGTGCCGAAGTTGACTGTCATGTCACCGCGGTGGGATACTCGTTCCAACGTTGACATGTCACAGCGTCGGAGGGATGGTCGATGCGCTTCAGCCTGTACACGGAGATGCAGCTCCACGAGGGGAAGACGCCTGAGCAGCTCTACGGAGAGGTCCTCGAGCAGATCCAGAACGCGGACCGGCTCGGGTACGACTGCTACGCGTCGGTCGAGCACTTCTTCTTTCCGAAGTTCTCGATCTCGACGAACCCGACGGCGCTCTTCGCCGCGGCGGCGCAGCGGACGCAGCGGATCCGCTTCCGCACCATGCTGCACGCGCTGCCGTACCACAACCCGACCGTGCTTGCCTCGGCGATCGCCGCGACCGACATCCTCACGGGCGGCAGGTACGAGTGGGGGGTGGGTCGCGGGCACGGCTGGATCCCCGAGAAGGCCGGCGTCCCGCTCGACGAGCACGCGCGGCCTCGCTACGAGGAGGCGGTCGACCTGCTCTTCGCCGCGCTCGGCAACGAGCGCTTCTCGTACTCCGGCGAGTACTACGAGGTCGCGGACTCGCACATCGTGCCGTTCCCCCAGCGCAAGTTCCGGATCTTCCTCGGCGGGACCTCCGACCGGACGTACGAGCTCGCGGCCGAGCACGGGTGGGGGGTCGCCGTCCCGCCGCTTCTGCCCTACAAGGCGCTCGAGCAGCAGCTCGACCTCTACCGGGAGCGCTGCGCCGAGCACGGCAACGAGCCGGACATCGTGTGGATCCACGCCTGTCACCTCGATCCCGACCGCGAGACGGCGCTGCGCGAGGCCCGCGACTGGGTCACGAAGTTCATCTACGGAAACAGCTCGCCGCTCCTCGAGTACGAGAAGCCGGCCGCCGACGACCTGAACAAGGCGGGGTACGGCTTCTACGCGGCCGGGATCATGGAGCAGCTCGCCGAGGTCCCGTTCGAGCAGCTCGTCGAGGAGGACTACGTCTGGGTGGGCACGCCCGACGACGTCGTCGAGCGCATCGAGGAGACGCGGCAGATCTGCCCGGGGATCAGCGAGATCGGGATCACGGTCAACGCGGGCGGGGCGCCGCACTGGATGGCGATCAAGAACCAGGAGCTCTTCGCGTCCGAGGTGATGCCGCGCGTGCCGGAGGTCGTACCCGTCGGTGCCGCGAAGGCCGCGTGATCGAGCGCGTGTGCGTGATCGGCGCCGGGTCGATCGGGAGCCTGTTCGCCGGTCATCTCGCTCAGCTCGTCGAGGTGAGCGTCCTGACGCGGCGTCGAGAGCACGCCGAGGCCCTGAACCGCGACGGTCTCCGCGTGACCGGCCGAAGCGACCTGCACGCACACGTCACGGCGTCGGCGGATCCGGATGCGATCGAGCCGTTCGACCTCGGGATCGTCGCGACGAAGGCGAACGGCCTCGAGTCGGCCGCCACCGCGCTCGAGGGCCGCTTCCCCGACGCGCTCGTGATGACGACGCTCAACGGGCTCGGCGCGGAGGCGGTCGTCCGCGAGCACGGCGAGTGGCCGATCGTCTCGGCGGTGACTTTCATGTCGGGCACGAAGCACTCGGACACGGAGGTCGAGTACGTGCTCGACACGGCGACCTGGATGGGGCCGTACGAGGACACGCCGCTCGAGCGGGTCGAGGAGGTCGGCGACCTCGTGCGGCGGTCGGGCCTCGAGGCGGAGGTCTTCCCGGACCTGAGGCCGGCCCAGTGGTCGAAGCTCATCTTCAACGCAACGGTCAACTCGGTGGCCGCGCTCACCGGGCTCCGTCACGACCACCATTTCGCCGACGAGGACCAACCGTCCGACCTCGGCCACCTGGTCCACGACCTCGTCGACGAGGGCAAGGCGGTCGCCGCGGCGGCGGGCGTCGAGCTCTACGAGGACCCGTGGGAGATGAACGTCCATGCCACGCGGAGAGGCTCCGCGCACTATCCATCGATGCTGGAGGACGTCGAAGCACATAGGGCGACAGAGATCGACCTCATCACAGGCTCACTCGTCCGCGAGGCGGAGCGGCATGGCGTCCCGGTGCCGTTGCACACGGCGCTGTATCGCCTCGTCAAGGCGAGGGAGGAATCGTGGACGGCGTCCACACCAACGCTCCAGGAGGAGTAATGACGAGAAGGAAGACAGGGGTCGTCGCTGCGGCACTCGC
>DASTKF010000272.1:0-3465 GCA_035716065.1 Gaiella sp. | reverse complement strand
GCCTCGAAGCTCGCGCGGAACGAGTCGTACGGCTGCTGGACGAGGAGGTCACCGCGCCGGATCTCGTCGAACACCTCGGCGCCGCTCGCCGCACGCGCCCAGCGTGGTGGGACGACCGGCGCCCACGCCGACGGCTTCAGGTCGGGACGGTCGAGTGCGACGAGCTCCCAGAGCTCCGACTGGTCGAGCAGGCCCTCGACCTCGTAGACCTGTCCCAGCCGGACGTCCAGACCCTGGATCAGCCGGTCGCGCATGTCGCGGGAGGCCGAGCGCGAGAGCTCCAGCCGCACGACGTCGCCGAAGCGCCGGCGTCGCAGCTCGGACTCGACCGCCTCGAGCAGATCGTCGGCGTCGTCCGACAGCTCGAAGTCGGCATCGCGCGTCACGCGGAAGAGCGCTCGCTCGGCGATCTCCATGCCCGGGAAGAGCATCGGCAGGAAGTGCGCGATGACCGACTCGAGCGGGACGAGGCGCTTCCCGACCAACACGAACCGGTCGAGCACCTCGGGCACTTTCACGCGGGCGAACCGCTCCTCGCCGGTATCCGGGTCGACCGCAATCACGCCGAGCGAGAGCGAGAGCCCCGAGACGTAGGGGAACGGCTGGCCCGCCCCGACGGCGAGCGGCGTGAGTATGGGGTAGACCTCGCGCTCGAAGAACTTGCGGAGCTTCTCGCGCTCCCGCTCGGAGCAGTCGTCGATCGTCGCGACGTCGATGCCTCGCGCGGCGAGCGCCGGCGCGAGGTCGCGCTTCCAGAGCTTTCCCTGGCGCGCGGTCAGCTCCGACACGCGCGCGCGGATCGCTTCGAGCGCCTGGCCGGCGCCGAGCCCGTCCGCCGAGCGCACCGGCACATCCGCCTCGTCGAGCTCGAGGAGGCCGGCGACGCGCACCATGAAGAACTCGTCGAGGCCCTGCGAGAAGATCGCCGCGAACTTCAGCCGCTCGAGGACTGGCAGACGGTCGTCCTCGGCGAGCTCGAGCACGCGCGCGCCGAACTCGACCCACGACAGCTCGCGGTTCAGGAGGCGGGACGGGGCGGGCTCGGTGGCGGTGGTCATGCGCTGATGGTAGGTCAGGGGACTGGCACCGTCAGGTGCCTGTCCCCAGCGGAGCTCGGGCGGACGCGTCGCCGGGGTCAGGCGCCTTCGGTGCCAGACCCCGAGCCCAGCTCCTCCACCACGAGGGACTGGAACCAGGCGATCAGCTTCTCCGACTCCGGAAGCAGCGTCCCCGCCTCGAGGCCGCCGCTCGCGACGCCGCGCTGCACGTTCTCGACAAGCACGCGGTCCTCGGCGCCGACCTGATCGTCGAGTGCGAGGTAGTCGGCGAGCCACTCGTCATCCGTGTCGGGACCGACGAAGTAGTCGAGGAAGCGGTAGGTACGGTCGGCGCCTCGCGGGATGACCGGTCCGATCGACAGGTTCGGCTTCCCGGGCATGACGTTCACGACCGTGCCGGGAAACAGGAGGTGGAACTGGCCGCGGGCGACCTCGCCGTCGGCATACGCGGAACCGGTGTTCTGCTTCGGCAGCCCGAACTGGCTCGCGACCCGGCCGCGCGCCTCGAGCCCGTAGGCGTCGGGCGAGACGTCGAGCACCTTCGTGAGGCTCGGGTGCGCGACCGCACAGTGGTAGCACTCGAGGAAGTTCTCGACGCAGATCTTCCAGTTGCACGCGTACTCCTCGGACACGGCCCGTGCATGGAACCGGAGCGCGCCCACGTCGATGCCGTCGGCGGCGAGGAGGTCGGGCAGCTCGCCGAGGTCGTCTGCGAGCGGCGCGGCCTCAGGATCCGGGTTGACGAAGACGAACGGCCCCCATGTGTCGACCGACACACGGACTAGGCCGAGGCCGGACATGTCGAACCCGGGCTCGCGATCCGAGCGGGGCGCACTTCGCAACGCTCCGTCGAGGCCGTAGGTCCACGCGTGGTACGGGCACTGGATCGTCTCGCGGCGCGCGTCGCCGTCGCAGAGGATGTGCCCGCGGTGGCGGCAGACGTTGACGAAGCCGCGGAGCTCGTCGTCCCGGCCGCGCGCGAGGACGACGGGGAGGGAACCGGCCCAGGCGGTCGTCAGCTGCCCCGGCTCGACGACCTGGTCGAGCCGGGCCGCGTACTGCCACGAGCGCGCGAAGATTCGCTCCTGCTCGAGGCGGAGGACGGCCGCGTCCGCGTACCAGTCGTACGGAAGCGTTCGGGCTCCGGCGACGGCCGCCATCGCTCGCAATCTACCCCGGCGCAGGCCGAGGACACCTCGATCAGCACGGTGTAAGGGTTCCCTTACACGCGACGTCGCAGATCTGTACTCTCCGCGCGTGGCCAACCGTATCCGACTCTCGCTCCTGGTCGGCGCGGCCTGCCTCGGGCTCGTCGCGGCGCTCGCGTCGACCGCCGCCGCGTCGCCCTTCCGGGCAACAGCGACCGACGCGCCGAACTACGCCGGCGTGAAGAGCTACCTTCTCGTCCGCTCGAAGCAGCTCGTCACCCAGCTGAACGGGATCCAGGCGCGCTCGGAGCGCTACTACGCGCTTGCGAAGAAGGAGCGGTTCTCGTATGCGGGCCTCTGGCGCAAGCACCGCGCCGAGGTCTCCTCGATCCTTCTCGGCCTGAAGCCGGCATTCAACCGGGCGCACAAGGCCTACGAGGAGGAGGAGGGGATCATCGCGGGCGTCCCGTCGCTCGCGCAGTTCGACGTGACCATGGACTCGGGCACCAGCGCGGCAGACGACCCGCAGACCGCGGTGCCGTTCGACCTGAAGCTCCCGAACGGGAAGGTCTTCGCGAAGCCGGGGAACTTCTTCCATGCGCTGCTCGAGCCAACCGTCTGGGGCACGGACATGCGGTTCGTCGCGCCGGGCGGCGTCAAGGCCGACCTCGATCGCGACGGCAAAGTCGAGTTCGGCGAGGCGCTTCCGGATGCGAACGTCCTCGTGGCGACGGCCAGGAGCTTCGTCTCGTACGCTCGCAAGAGCGACGCTGCGGCCCGCGCGTGGAAGCCGAACGCCTCCGATGTCCTCACCGCGCTCGTCGTGATGGTCCCGACCGTCGAGGGCTACTTCGGCGAGTGGAAGAGCTCGCGCGCGGTCGCAGGGTCGGGGACGAGCGAGAAGGCGTTCGTCGCCCACTCGCGTCTGGTCGACGTGCACGGCATCCTCTTCAGCCTCCAGAACGTCTACAAGGGCGTGCGGCCGCTCGTCGCGAAGGCCGGCACCGCGCAGAGCGCGCGGATCGGCACGGCGCTCCAGCAGCTGACGCGGTTCGTGGACGAGATCTACGGGCAGGAGAAGGCCGGCAAGAGGTTCACGCCGAAGCAGGCAGACCTGCTGGGCGGGCAGGCCCAGCAGCGCGCAAACGCGATCGCGGGACAGATCTCGCAGGTCGCAGGCGTCCTCGGCATCGAGCTCCAGGCCTGAGTCGGACGCGGACTGGACGAAGGTGAGGGAACTGCGACGCGGCGGGACGAGG
>DASTKF010000271.1:0-4731 GCA_035716065.1 Gaiella sp. | reverse complement strand
CGACCTCCAGGGCAAGCTCGCCGTCGCGAACGCGAAGCTCGCGTACGAGCACTGGCAGCAGGCGTTCTCGGGCGACCGATGGGCGTTCCTCGAGGGCAAGGGCGCGCGCAACCAGCGCTGCCTCTGGGCGTCGACGTCGACGAAGAACCCCGCCTACCGCGACGTGCTCTACGTCGAGGACCTGATCGGGCCGGAGACCGTCAACACCATGCCGCTCGAGACCGTGCGGGCCTTCCAGGACCACGGCGAGGTGCGCGACACGCTGACCGAGGGCGTGCACGAGGCCCATGCCTTGCTCGACGAGCTCGCCGCGGCCGGGGTCGACTACGACGACGTGGTCGCGACGCTGGAGGACGAAGGAGTGCAGAAGTTCTCCGCCTCGTTCGACGAGCTCCGCGCGGGTATCACCGAGAAGCTGCGCGTCGTCGCGGCAGGGTAGTGCCGCAGGCGGCCAACCCGCTTGCGCAGGGCCTGGGGGTTCGGCGCCAGCCGGATCCCTGCGCGCTCGTCGTGTTCGGCGCGTCGGGCGACCTGACGAAGCGCAAGCTCCTACCTGCGCTCTACTCGCTCGCTTTCCGCGGGCTCCTGCCGAAGCGGTTCGCCGTCGTCGGCGTCGCGCGCAGCGAGCAGACGACGCGCCAGTTCGTCACCGCGATGCGGCAGGCCGTGAAGCAGTTCGCCCGCGACCCGTTCCGCACCGACGTGTTCGAGTCGCTCGCCGCCGGCATGCGCTATGTCTCGACCGACTTCGCCGACGACGGCGGCGAGGACAGCGTGGGTCAGGCGCTGGACGAGCTCGACGAGGCGCGCGGGACCGGCGGAAACCGGCTCCATTACCTCGCCGTGCCGCCGCAGGCGTTTCCGGTGGTGGTGCGCGAGATCGGCGAGCGGCGCGAGCGCGAGGGCTGGGCCCGCGTCATCATCGAGAAGCCGTTCGGCCACGATCTCGCCTCGGCGCAAGACCTGAGCGCCTCCGTCAAGCGCTGGTTCGACGAGGACGAGATCTTCCGGATCGACCACTACCTCGGCAAGGAGACCGTCCAGAACCTGATGGCCCTGCGTTTCGCGAACGGGATCTTCGAGCCGATCTGGAACCGCCAGATGGTCGACCATGTCCAGATCACAGTCGCCGAGTCGATGGGCATCGAGGGCCGCGCCGGATACTACGAGCAGGCCGGCGTGATCCGGGACATCTTTCAGAACCACCTCCTGCAACTCCTCGCCCTCACTGCGATGGAGCCGCCGATCGACTTCACGGCGGATGCGGTGCGGAACGAGAAGGTGAAGGTGCTGCGCGCGATCAACACGCCGGGGCCGAAGTCGGTCGTCCGCGGCCAGTACGGTCGCGGGTGGGTCGAGGGGGAGGAGGTGCTCGGGTACCGCGAGGAGCCCGGCGTCGATCCTCGCTCGCAGACGGACACGTACATCGCCGCGAAGCTCTACGTCGACAACTGGCGCTGGGCCGACACGCCCTTCTACGTGCGGGCCGGCAAGCGCCTCGCGCGGCGCGAGACGACGATCGCGATCCAGTTCAAGAGCGCGCCGCACCCGCCGTTCGAGTCGATCGCGGGCGACGGGCTGCGGCCGAACGTGCTGCTGATCCACGTACAGCCGGACGAGGGCGTCTCGCTCGCGATCGGCGCGAAGGTGCCCGGCGCCGGGATGTCGATCCGGACGGTGCACATGGACTTCCTCTACGGCGGCGCGTTCCGCGAGGGCGTGCCCGAGGCCTACGAGCGGCTGATCCTCGACGCGATGCTCGGCGACGCGACGCTGTTCACGCGCGAGGACGAGGTCGAGGAGCAGTGGAAGCTCGTCGACGCGATCGTCGGCGCCTGGGGCCGCGACCGGCCGACGTTCCCCGACTATGCGGCCGGGAGCTGGGGGCCGGCGCGCGCCGACGAGCTGCTCCATCACGACGGCCGCTCGTGGCGGAGGCACTGACGGTGTCAGACACCGCTCTCCGTCCCGCCTGGCGCCTTCGGTCGCGAGGTCGCTCGTGCCTTCCGTGTATTCCGTCCAGATGCAGGATGTTCTCCTGTGGAACGATTGGTACGAAGTCGGCGCGGTTCGCCCTTGACAGAAACCGGTGTCTGACACCGTTCGTCGGTGTGGACGAAGCGGCACGAAGCCGGCACGTTCATCCCTCGACGGAGAGGGCGGGCTGAGCGGCGTGGGCGTCGTCGCCGAGGTGGAGCGGAAGCTCGCGCGGCAGCGCTGCCGCCAGGAGGCCGACGGCGAGCCCGAGCTCCGCACGAGCACGATGACCCACGTCGTCTGGGCGCCGCCCAAGTGGCTGCCTCGGGCGAAAGGCGTCCTCGCCGGACTCGCGGAGCGTCACCCCGCGCGCACGATCTTCCTCGTGCCGGTGCCGGGACGGAAGAGCGACGTCGAGGCCGACGCCGTCGTCCACGACTTCGCGATCGGCGACGGCCGCGAGGTGCTGTCCGAGGTGATCGAGCTCAGGCTGAGCGGCGAGGCAGCGCGTCATCCCGCGTCTGTCGTCCTCCCGCTGCTGATCTCCGACCTCCCGGCGTTCTGCCGCTGGCGCGGGCGCCCCGACTGGAACAGTCAGGCGCTCGGCGAGATCGTCGACGTCTGCGACCGCTTCGTCGTCGACTCGAACGAGTGGAAGGGCGTCCCCGGCGCGTACGACCCTCTCGCCCGCCTCTTCGATCGGATCGTCGTCTCCGATCTCGCCTGGCGGCGCGGGCTGCCGTGGCGGTCGGCGCTCGCGGAGCGCTGGCCCGGGATCCGCACGATCGAGCGGGTCTCGATCGAAGGCCCCCGCGCGGACGCTCTGCTGCTCGCCGGCTGGCTTCGCTCGCGGCTCCGCAGGAGGGTGTCACTTACGCGCCGCGACGCGGTCGCGCTCGCGGGCATCGCGGTGGACGGCGACACCATCGCCCCGCCGGCCCGCCCGGCGCTCTCCGGCAGCGACCTGCTCTCCGCCGAGCTCGACACCCTCGCGCGCGACCCGGTCTACGAGGCCGCGGTGCGCGCGACCGCCGCGTAGACGTCAGGTTTCCGTGTGCTCTGGTGGCGGAAGCTCGCGCACCGCTTCGAGCAGCGCTGCGTGGAGATGGCCGTTCGAGGAGATCGCGCTGCCGCCATCGATCCGGTGCTCGCCGGCGAAGTCCGTGAACCTCCCGCCCGCCTCCTCGACGATCACCTGCACCGCAGCGAGGTCCCACACGGAGACCCCCATCGCGTCGATCGCGCCGTCGATCGACCCCTCGGCGACGAGCATGTGGCTCCAGAAGTCGCCGTAGCCCCGGGCATGCCACGCGCGGCCCGCAAGCGCCGGCAGCGGCTGCTCGAGCGCGAAGCTGAGCACCGCGTCCTCGGGCCTGCGCACCGCCGAGACGTGGACGACGTCGCCGCCCGCGTGCGCGCCCCCGCCACGCTCTGCCCACCAGCGGCGATGGAGCGCGGGCGCCGAGACGGCGCCGAGCACGACGTGGCCGTCCTCCTCGAGCGCGATCAACGTCGCCCACACGGGAATCCCGCGCGAGTAGTTACGCGTCCCGTCGATCGGGTCGATGATCCACCGGCGCCGTCCCGAGCCGGACGCGCCCTGCTCCTCGCCGAGGATCGCGTCCCGGCGGCGCTCGGCGCCGAGCATCGCCCGCAGCTCGTGCTCGACCTCGCGGTCGGCCTCCGTCACCGGCGTCAGGTCGGGCTTCGTCTCGACGACGAGGTCACGGGACCGGAACCGCGCGAGGGAGATCGCGTCTGCGGCGTCCGCGAGCCGCAGCGCGAGCTCGAGGTCGGGTCCCACGCTCAGTCCACTTGCAGGTAGACGAGCGCGACGATGCAGGCGCCGACGAAGAGCGCCACGAAGATCGCGGCCAGCGCAAGGCCGAGGCGGTTGTTCTTGCGGGCGAGCTCGGGAGACAGCATCGCTACACCACCAGCGGGTCGATCGCGGCCGCGACGAAGAGCAGCGCGAGGTAGGCGAGGGAGTAGTGGAACAGGAGGACGGCGTTGCGCCTCGACGCATCCGCGCGTAGCCGGTGCGCGAGGAAGAGGAAGTACGCCCCGAGCCCGGCGGCCGCCACGGTGTAGAGCGGCCCGAGCCAGATGCCGACGACGAGGGTGGAAGCGACGAGCGCGACCGAGTAGAGGACGATCTGCCGCGTCGTCTCCGCGTCGCCGCGCGTCCCGGGCAGCATCGGGACGTTCGCGGCCGCGTAGTGGTCCTTGATCATCAGCGCGAGCGCCCAGAAGTGCGGCGGCGTCCAGAGGAACACGATCAGGAAGAGCCACATGGCGGGTAGCGCCAGGTCGCCCGTCGCGGCGGCGTAGCCGACGAGTGGCGGCACCGCGCCGGCGGCACCGCCGATGACGATGTTCTGGTCGGTCGAGCGCTTCAGGTAGCCGGTGTACACCACGACGTAGAAGAGGTTCCCGACGAGCGCGAGCACCGCCGTCAGCACGTTCGCGGTCGAGGCGAGGAGCGCGAACGAGAGCGCCGAGAGGACAACCCCGAACTCGAGCGCGCGCGGCGCCGGCACGCGTCCGGAGGCGACGGGTCGCGCGGCAGTGCGCGAGCCCATCAGCTTGTCGATGTCCCGGTCGATCACGTGGTTGAGCGCGCTCGCACCGCCGCACGCGAGGGCGAGCCCGACGAGCATCGTGAGCAGCTCGACCGCGCCCGGCCAGCCGCTCGCACCCACGAACATCCCGCCGGCGCCCGTGATCAGGAGCAGCGACATGATGCGCGGCTTC
>DASTKF010000270.1:0-2332 GCA_035716065.1 Gaiella sp. | reverse complement strand
CGTCTTCGCCGTCCTCCAGGTGCTGCTCGGCGCCGCGCTCGTCACGCTCGTGCTCATGCACTCGGGACGCGACGCGGGCTTCGGCGGCATCGGCTTCACGCCGACGTCCCAGGGCGGCACGCACATCGTCGAGCGGAACCTGACGCGCCTGACGGTCGCAGTGGCCGTGCTCTTCGCCGCGAACACCGTCGTGCTGTACCGCGTGCTCGCGTAATCGGCGGGAGGTGCTCCGCGTTGGCGGGTGGAGGCCGACCGCTATCATCCCCACCCCACGCGCTGGTGGCGGAATTGGTAGACGCGCCAGGTTGAGGGCCTGGTGGCCATTGCGGTCGTGGAGGTTCAAGTCCTCTCCAGCGCATGCGTGAAACGGGCCTTCGGGCCCGTTCGCGTTTCCGGAGGCCGCGGCGAACGGACGTTTGACGTCGTCCGGAAGGATCCCTACCCTTCTTGACGAACATACGTTCGTCGAACCGATCGTCAGGAGGCGACCCCGTGCCGGCCGAGATACCTCTCACCGCGCGTCAGCAGGAGATCTGGCAGTTCCTCGTCACGTACGTCGACGGCCACGGCTATCCGCCGACCGTGCGCGAGATCGGCGAGGAGGTGGGGCTCGCGTCGCCGTCGACCGTGCACGCCCATCTCGCGAACCTCGAGCGCGTCGGGCTCATCCGCCGCGACCCGACGAAGCCGCGGGCGATCGAGCTCTCCGGCCATCGCCGGGTCGACGCACCCGCCGCGAGCGACGTTCCGCGCCTGCCGCTGCTCGGCCGTGTGGCCGCAGGCGGCCCGTTGCTCGCCGAGGAGAACGTCGAGGAGGTCGTCGCGGTTCCGGAGACGATCGGACGCGGGGCGGACTTCCTCCTCACGGTGCACGGCGACTCGATGATCGAGGCCGGGATCCTCGACGGCGACACGATCGTCGTCCAGCGGCGCGACGACGCGCGGAACGGCGACGTCGTGGTCGCGCTCGTCGGTGACGACGAGTCGGCGGACGAGGCGACCGTGAAGACCTTCTACCGCGAAGGCGACGGCCGCGTGCGCCTCCAGCCGGAGAACGCCGCGCTCGAGCCGATCTACGCCGACCACGTCCAGATCCTCGGCAAGGTCGTGGGGGTGTTCCGGAGCCTGCGATGAGCGCCGCCGTCACCCAACTCGCCCGGACGCTCGACCACGAGCTCCTCGCGCTCGCCCGCGGCGCAAGCCTCGAGTGCCTCTGCTGCGGCGAGTTCGTCATGCGCCTCCGCGGCGTTCTCGCCTGCCCGGAGTGCCGCTCGCTGCTCGCCGACGGAAGGGACGTGCCGGAGGTCGTCCTGCCGCGCGTCGGCTCCGCGGCGTCGTAGCCCCTCTCGGACGCGACGGCGCCCGCGAACGCGCTGCTCCAGGGCCTAGAATGGGAGTGCAGGCCGGGTGGCCGCGGGCGGCTCCGGCCGTCCGAGGAAAGTCCGGACACCGCAGGGCAGGACGCTGGGGAAACCCCAGGCGGCGAAAGCCGACGGAAAGTGGAACAGAGAGGAGACCGCCGGTCGTACGACCGGTAAGGGTGAAAGGGTGGGGTAAGAGCCCACCAGCGGCCGTGGCGACACGGCCGGCTTGCCAAACCCCGTCCGGTGCAAGGCGAAGCAGGTCCCGCTGACGCGGCCCGCCGAGGGACCGGGTACGTCGCTCGAGCCTCCGGGAGACCGGCGGCCTAGATGGATGGCCATCCACGACAGGATCCGGCTTACAGGCTTGCTACGAAAAAAGCCCTGGAGACAGGGCTTTTTTCATAGACACGCTCACGCCGGCGACCCCGAAGACTCGTCTACCGTGTTGCGCGCAGGAACGCCGCTCGGAACGGCGCGGCGACTTGGGCCGAGTAGAGCCCGGTGAGGTGGTTGGTGTCCACCCAGACAATGGTGTGACGGACGACCGCCGGGCATTGCCGCTCGAAGCAGACGAAGCCCCGCGTCCGCAGGAAGGCGACGCCGGCTGCCCGTGTCCCGCGCGCCACTGCGTCATACGCAGCGAGGGCGGAGGATGGCCAGGTCGTCATGCAGGTGCCGAGCGTGGCACGGGGTGTCGCCAGGCATCGCACAGGGTTCGTCGAGAGACCCTCCGGATCGCCGATGACGACGACGCGTCCGCGCGCCTTGAGCGTCCGCGCCGCCGTGATCATCCCGGCCGTCGCTGCCCGCGTCTGAGAGGACGGAGTCTCGCCGACGCTTCCACCGACGAGCGTGACCGCCGGGCGCAGCCGGCGCACCTCACCGATCGCCCAGCGGAGCCAGGCTCGGCAGATCGGCCCGTCGGGGCCCCGGCTGGTGAACCACTTCTCAGGCGTACAGCCGAACCG
>DASTKF010000269.1:0-18744 GCA_035716065.1 Gaiella sp. | reverse complement strand
GTGGAGGACTCCAACATCGGGCAGATCCGCAAGGACCTTCTTCCGGGGCCGCTCGAGGCGATCGAGACCTTCCTCGCGGGGACGGACGCGTTCGAGATCGATCGCTCGCGCGAGAAGTTCCTCATCACGTTCAACCCGAGCGGCTACCTGCGCCGCGTGCGCTAGGCGCAGACGTTCCGGGCCAGCTGGTCGTCGGACGTCGCGCCGACGACGCGGACCGGGCCGTCGATCAGCCACAGCACGAGGTCGGCGGCAGTCCCCTTGGCGACGCGGGTGCCCGCCAGCTCGACCCCCGGCTGCGTGTAGACGTACTCAGCCCGGAGAGGCTCGTCCGGCGCGAGCTCGAGCGTTCCGGAGGGCGAGACGTCGACGCGCGGAAGCGGGATCCCGTCCGGGACGGAGTCCCCGATGTAGACGGCGCGGTCGACAGTCGAGTTGAAGAATTCGGTGAGGAAGAGGGCGTGCCGCTCGAGCGCGGATCCACACGAGGTGTCGATGTAGACCTTCGTCACCGACGCTTCGCTCGGGATCCGGTCGTCGATCCAGGCGCGGTCCAGGCCGCCGGCGAACACGTGGTCTTCCGGTGCCTCGATCATGCGCTGCCAGGCGAAGTACGACATCGCGGCGAAGCCGACGACCACGGCCATCGGGAGCGCGACGCGGGCGACACCGCGCGGCAAGAACAGCGTCGCCGCGAGGAGCGCGATGAGGAAGACAGCGAGCGCGGCGCGCCCGCTCGCCGGTCCCGGGCCTGCGAGCTCCGCGTCGATCTTCAGCCACAACGCCCCGGGAACGGTGTCGATGCCCGCCTCGTTCGCGAGCTGGCCGAACGGCAGCACGAGCACGAGCACGAACGCAACCCCGATGCCGATCGCGGCAGTCAGACGCGGGCGAGGGAGGCCGGCCGCGAGCCAGGCGACGAAAACGACGAGCCACAGAGGGATCAGGTAGAAGCCGTAGCGATCGTGGAGCCTGTCGTAGCCCCAAGGTGTGCTTGCAAAGGCGGCGACCACGAGGAGCCCCGAGACGTTGGCCGCTGCGAACAGCGCCACGAAGGCCGCCGAGCGACGCGAGCCCGCTCTCCCGTCCCGTACGAGTTCCCAGAGGACGATCGGCGCGACGGCGACCGGGACGATCGCCAGGTAGACGGTGAAGTCGCCTAGGTGGTATGCGAACCACTTACCCACCGCGAACGGGTCGTAGCCGCGCCACAGCTCCCAGTACGGCCCGAACATCTCTGCAGCCGACTGGCCCGACGCGAGCTTCGCCGTGAGCGCAAGCACGGCGAGCACTACGGGCAGTGCCATGGGCCAGAAGCCGACGAGGTCGGCTCGCGTCCGAGGTCTCGTCTGCGGCGCGATCAGCCACAGAGCGGCGACGGCGCCGACCCACGTCACATACAGGATTCCGAACTGCGAACGCGTGAGGAAGGCGGCGGCGATCGCGGCCAGTACCGCCACCTGCCGAAGGACGGTCGGTCGCTCGAGCGCGAGCGCGATCGCGTAGAGCGCCCAGGCGGTGGTCAGGTACGACAGGCTCTCGGTCATCACGGTCGCGACCGACACCGACGACGGGATCGCCACGGCCAGCGCTGCCGCAAGGACCGCCCACCAGGCGGAGACCAACCTGCGTGCGAGCAGGTACACCGGAACCGCCGTCAACGCGAAGAACAGAGCGTTTGCGGCCTTGAACCAGTCGTACGCGGAATCGACGCTCCCCGAGAGACGGATGATCGCTGCGAGCACGAGCGCGAGGAGCGGGCCGAAGCCATAGCTCTGGCCGCGCAACGTGAGGCCCTCGCCCTCGACGAGCGAGGACGCCGCGATCAGGTAGCGCTCCTCGTCGGGATGGACCCGAGGCCCGTGGATCGTGAGAGAGAGCAGCGCGTAGAGCGCGAATGCGCCGACTACGACCAAGCCGAGCACGACCGCGGGGCGCCGGTCGGTGCGCGGCGGTGGCGGTTGTGCTCGCACGATCGGGGGCGTCTCCAGCTCGGTCGCCACGCTCGCGCGATGGTAGTGGACGGGGACGCGCGAGCCCCGGGCCTCGCTATCCTCGCGGGCCGTGTGCCGGAGGCGACCATGAACGTCACGGCGCGCGCGCGGCGGCTTGCTGCACCGGTCGTACGCCCGCTGCGTCGAGCGTACGTCGCGTCGCGTACCCGGGCCTGGCAGCCGCACTCGCACCTCTTCATCGCCCAGGAAGGGGCGGACTGGGTGCTTGCGTACGAGGCGCGGCAGCTCGAGAAGCTTGCCGCCGGGCTCGGCATCCCGGTCGGGCCGGAGCGCTGGGTGAACGCGGTGGCCGGGCAGGCGATCTTCCACGAGAGCCAGTTCACGCTCCTCCTCGACGACTTCGACGCCCGCGGGAACCGCCTCGGGTTTGCGTACTTCCACGGACGGCCGGGAACCGCGGGCTTCCCGGAGTTCGACGTCTGCTACCGGAGGCTGACGCAGCGCCACGCCGAGATCGACGGCGTCCAGGTGACCAACAGGGCGATGGAGTCGCTCGTGCTCGAGACGGGGATCGCGGCGGAGAAGGTGCACCGGATCCCGATCGGCATCGACCCGGTCGCGTTCCCGCTCCGGACGGACGACGTCAAGGCCCGAGCCCGCCGGGAGCTCGGGCTTCCCGACACCGCCTTCGTCGTCGGCTCGTTCCAGAAGGACGGCGTCGGCTGGGGCGAAGGGCTGGAGCCCAAGCTGATCAAGGGCCCGGACGTCTTGGTCGCGGCGGCCTGTGGCCTACGCGAGCACGTCCCCGACCTGTGGTTCCTCCTCACCGGCCCCTCGCGGGGCTACGTCAAGGCGGGGCTCGAGCGCGCCGGCATCCCCTATCGGCACCACTACCTTCCGAGCCTCGAATCGGTGGCGCGGGCGTACGAGGCGATCGACCTCTGCATCGTTGCCTCGCGGGACGAAGGTGGGCCGAGGGCCGTCCTCGAGTCGATGGCAATCGGCGTGCCGCTCGTGACGACGCGAGTCGGACAGGCGGCCGATCTCGTTCGGCACGAGGAGAACGGATGGCTCGTCGAGGTCGAGGACGTCGACGCGATCGTGGGGTGGGGGCGCCACGTGGCCGAAGCGCCGCGGGAGACGATCGAGCAGGTCCTCGCGGCCGGCCGCCGCACCGCCGAGGAGAACTCCTACGGCGCGCTCCGGCCGCGCTGGCGGTCTCTGCTCGAAGGCCTCGTGACCGTCCCCGACGCTGGCGCCGTCTGAGTGGACCTGTCCGCTGCGAGAGCGGCCCGCTACGGGCGCGCGGGCGTCCGGTGGGCGCGGCTGCTCGCCATGCGGCGGCGTCCGGGGGTCCGCGTCTTCTACGGTCACGACCGCGTACCGGCGCCCGGAGAGCGCGCCGCGGGCGGCACCGTGAAGATGCAGAAGCTCAACGCCCGCTTTCCGAACCGTCCCACGGACTTCTCGATCCTCTACCTCGGGACGACCTGGCTCCCGCAGGACCTCCGCCCACTGCTCTCGTTCGCGAAGCATCGGCGCGTGCCCGTCGTCGCGAACCAGGACGGCGTCGGCTACCCCGGCTGGGCGGGCGACCGAACCGAGGCGGTGAACCGGCCGCTGCGCCGGGTGCTCCGGGCCGCGACGCACGTGCTCTACCAGAGCGAGTTCTCGAAGCAGTCGAGCGACCTCTTCCTCGGCGAGCCCACGGTGTCGTGGGAGATCCTCCCGAATGCCGTCGACGTCGACTTCTTCACGCCGGCGCCCACGCGTCCCCCGGACGGGCCGGTCTTGATCCTCGGTGGCGACCAGACGCAGTCGTACCGGATCGAGCTCGCGTTGCGGACGGTCGCCCTGGTGCGCGAGCGGCATCCGGACGTGCGGCTCGTCGTCACCGGCCGGCTCGTCTCCCCGATCGAGCCGCTCGCGGAGTCACTGGGGCTTTCCGACCTCGTGGAGCTCGTCGGGGAGTACGCGCAGCACGCCTGGCCGGACATCCTGCGCCGCGGGCATCTGCTGCTGCACACGAAGGTGAAGGACCCGTGCCCGACGCTCGTGCTCGAGGCGATGGCGGCCGGGCTCCCGGTCGTTCATCCGGCGAGCGGCGGCACGGTCGAGCTCGTGGGCGAGGAGGCGGGCATCGGCGTTCCGCACCCGGAGAGCTGGGAGCGCGACGAGCCGCCCAGCCCGGAGGCGATGGCCGACGCCGTCGAGCGCGTCCTCGGCGACCTCGACCGGTTCTCGGCCGCGGCCCGCGCGCGGGCAGTCGAGCGGTTTGCGCTCGAGCCCTGGCTCGACCGTCACGCAGAGCTGTTCGCGCGCCTCGCGCCGAAGTAGCCCCGGATCCGGCCGGTGAGAGTCGCCGCGTGGAACCGCGCGCGGTCCGCGTCGAGCCGTGCGAGCGAGACGATGACGCCACCGACCGGCCTGACCCCCATTCGGCCCACGGTTCGGGGTGGATAGCGGTGCTTCCTCAGGAGATACCCGACGCTTGCACCCTCGCTGCGGCCGCGCGCGACGAGCGCTGCGCCGGAGACGACGGTGAGCGGATGCTCGACCGAGAGCGTCGGGTCGTACGCGATGCGTGCGCCCTCGCGAAGCGCGCGGATCACGTAGTCGGTCTCCTCGCTCGAGCGCCACGGCCCCGGACCGCCGATGCCGAGCTGCTCGTCGAAGGCCCCGACCCGTTCGAGCAGCGGCCGGCGCAGGAAGAGCCCGGCGGACGCGACGAGGTTCCAGACGTTCCGGGTCGTCAGCGCGGTCGGCTCGCTACCCCAGCCCGCATCGCGGCGCCCGTCGGCGTCCTGCGTGGGAACCGAGAGGCCGTCGAGCTCCTCACGCGTGCTCAGCCGCTGCGCCACGTCGGCGAGGAGGGTGGGCGGGTAGCGGCAGTCGTCGTCGGGGAACGCCACCACGTCGGCCTCGACGAGCTCGAGCGCGACGTTGCGCGCGCGCGCGAGGCCGGGCGTGGACGTCAACCGCAGGAGGTCGAGGTTGCGCCCCGCCTGCACTGCCTCGGCGCGCCCGTCGCGGTTCTGGTCGACCACGAGCACCCGAAACGACCGGTACGTCTGTCCCTCGAGGGAGTCCAGCAGCCGGCCCAGCTCGTCGACGCGTCCGAGGGTCGCCACGACGAGATCGAACGTCGGAGAGCCCCCGGGCACGTGCCCTAGGCTACGGCACGTCATGGCCCGCGATCCCGCTGTCTCGGTGCTGGTCGCGGTCCACAACGGCGCCAGCTATCTCCGTCCGGCGCTCGAGAGTGTCCTGCGCCAGACGGTTACCGATCTCGAGCTCGTGGTCGTCGACGACGGATCGACGGACGAGACGTCTGCCGTGCTCGCCGGTTTCGAGGATCCGCGTGTCCGGGTCGTCCGTGGTGAGCCTCGTCGAGGGCTTGCGGGTGCGCTCAACCTCGGCCTCGACGAGATTCGGGGACGTCGCGTTGCCCGTATGGACGCGGACGACGTCGCGTTTCCGAACTGGCTCGAGCGCGTTCTCGGGCGCCTTGACAGCGGGCCGCCCGTGGTGTTGGTGGGGGCGGGCGTGCTCGAGCTGGACCCCGGCGGTCGGCTCGGCGCCGTGCACGTGCCGGAGGCCGGGCCGGCGGTGACGCGCTGGCACTCGCTGTTCTCGGCCTCGCCGTTCTTCCACAACACGGTGGTGTTCGAGCAAGAGCACTTCGCCCGGAACGGGCTCCGATACGACGAGTCGTTCGGCGAGAGCGAGGACTACGAGCTGTGGACCCGGGTGCTCGCGGGCGCCGAGGCCGATGTCGTCGAGGAGGCCCTCGTCGTGTATCGCATGCACCCCGAGCAGGCGTCGAGACGCCGCGCCGAGCTGCAGCGCGAGCTCGGCCGCCGGGTTGCGCTCTCGCAGATCGCCTTGACGGCTCCCAGGTTGTCGGAGGAAGACGCCGAGCTCGCGTGGCGCTTCGGGTTCCTCCTCGACCTCGACGCCGCTGAGGTCGAGCGCGGCGCCGAGGCGTACGCGGAGCTCCTGCGCGCCTTCGGAGGATCGGGCCGCTACGGTCGCGACGAGCTCGAGCCGGTACGAGGGATCGCCGCGAGAACGATCGCGCGTCGCGCGGGTCTCGTCCGCGGCGCGCTCGGCGCGCAGCTTGCGCGGCGGGCGCTCTCGCTGGACCCCGCGTTGCCGCTGCACGTCGCCGAGCGCCGCACGAGACGCACGCTGGCGCGTCGCCGGGCGATGAAGGTTGCGCGCGCGACAATGCGCGCGACGGCGGGCACCGACCGTCCTGTCCACCTGACGATCGTCCTGCCCGAGCCCACCCCGTACCGGACGGGGATGCTCGACCGCCTCGCGGAGCGACCCGACCTCGACCTGACGGTGGTGTACGCCGCGGCTGCCGTCCAGCAGCGCGCATGGGGCATCGACGTGCGTCACCGTGCGGTGCTCCTCGACGGCAAGCGCGTGCCGGGGGCCGCGCGCCTGCTCCGGCACGACTACCCGTTGTCGACCGGCATCTTCCGCGTGCTCGGAGACGCCGACCCCGACGTCGTGATCGTCTCGGGTTGGAGCACGTTCGCCTCACAGGCAACGGTTGCCTGGTGCCGACAGCACGCCATCCCCTACGTCCTCCTCGTCGAGTCGAACGAGCGCGACGCGCGGTCCGGCTGGCGGCGGACGGTGAAGAGCGCGGTCGTGCCGACGGTCGTCGGCCACGCCGCCGAGGTGCTCGTCGTCGGATCGCTGGCGCGCGAGTCGATGCGTGCGCGCGGCGTGTCCGACGATCGCATCTCGGTCGTCGCCAACACGGTCGACGTGGGCCGGCTCGCGGAGGCGGCGGACACGCTCGCGCCGCGACGCGGCGAGCTCCGAGCAGACGCTGGTATCGCCGAGGACGACGTCGTCGTCCTCTCCGTCGCGCGGCTCGCGCCCGAGAAGGGCCTCGACACGCTCGTGCGCGCCGCGGCGGCGGCGGGCGACCCCCGCCTCGTCGTCGCGCTCGCTGGCTCGGGGCCCGAGCGAGAGCGGCTCGCGGCGCTCGCGGCGAAGCTCGGTGTGCGGCTCGTGCTCTTGCCGGAGATCCCGTGGGGGCGGATCGTCGAGCGATACGTCGTCGCGGACGTGTTCGCGCTGCTCTCCCGGCACGAGCCCTGGGGCGTCGTGGTCAACGAGGCGGCGGCGTGCGGCCTGCCGCTCGTCCTCTCCGACCGGGTCGGCGCGGGGTTCGACCTGCTCGTGGACGGCAGGAACGGCCGTCTCGTCCCCGTCGACGACTCCGGCGCGGCGGGCGACGCGCTCCGCGAGCTCGCCGCGGACTCCGAGCTCCGCCGCGCGATGGGCGCGGCCTCGCGGGAGATCGTCGCGGGGTGGGGCTACGAGCCGAGCATCGAGCGCCTCGTCGCCGCCGTGCGCCGCGTCGCCCGGCGTCAGCCGGCGAGCGCCTCGGTGTAGAGCGCGAGCTGCTCCTCGACGACGGCGTCCCAGGTCGAGCGCCGCGCCGCCCGGAGCGCTCCTTCCTCGAGCCGCCGCCGCAGCGCGGGATCCCCGAGCACCTGTGTGATGGCCTCGACCGTCGCGTCGACGTCGTACGGCACGACAAGCGCCTCGCCCGGCTCGAACGACGCCGCGACCCCGCACCGGTCCGAGACGACCACGGCCGTTCCCACCGACGCCGCCTCGGCTGCGACGAGCCCGAAGTTCTCGCCACCCGAGGCGAGGACGAACACGTCCGCCCGCCGGTAGAGGTCGAAGGGCGGGCCTGGCGTCGGCGGGAGGAGATGCACGCGGTCGGCGGTCAGCGGGTCCGCCTGCGCGGCCGCGACGAGCGCCAGGGTCCCGTGCCGGTCGTCCGGCCCGGCGAGAACGACGTGGACGTCGGGGAGCCTTCGCGCAGCCGCGAGGAGATGCTCGACGCCCTTCTCCGCCGCGATCCGGCCGACGTAGAGGACGACCGGGGCGCCGTCGGGCACGACGCCGTCGAGCGGATCGACGTCGCCCGGAGGCGGCGGCTCGGGGAAGGCGTTCGTGCGGATCCGAACCCGGCGAGGATCGACGCCCGACGCGACGACGTCGTCCCGCTCCCTGGGCGACGACACGACCACGAGGCGCGCGCCGGAGGCGACACCGCTCGTCACCGTGGAGTCGAAGAGCCGCTTCAGGGCCACCTTCCGCAGCCGCGGCGCGAACATCCCGACGGGCTCGAAGAGATACGGGACGCGACGCAGCCGGCACCACGCGGCGACACCCGTCGTCACCGGGTCGCGGAAGCCCATCACGTGCGTCACGTCGGGCCGCGGCAGGCGGCGCAGCTCGAGCGGCAGCGTCGGCGTGATCCCCATCCACCGATACCGCAGCGGCGTCGCGAGGTACGTCACGCGCGCTCCGTCGACCGTCTCGACGCGCGTGCGCCGGCCGTGTCGTCCTGCGACGTCGGTCAGCGTCGTCGTCACCACCTCGACGTCGTACCCGCGCGCGACGAGCCGCGTGACGAGCTCGCGCGCCACCACCACCGGGCCTCCGAACGCGTGGGCGGGCCAGTACGCGGGGCTCGCGAGCAGGATGCGCATGTCGCGCGGACCCTACGCGGGGCGTGCGTTAGCGTGAGAAGTCGATGAGCGTGCGCCAGCGGATCCTCGTCCTCAATCAGTACTACTGGCCCGGCGTCGAGGCGACAGCGCAGCTGCTCGCGCAGCTCTGCGAGGCGCTGGCCCGCGACTACGACGTCACCGTCGTCACCGGGCATCTCCACGGCCACGAGCTGCCGGACGAGGAGGAGCGGAACGGCGTCAGGATCGTCCGTGTCCGGTCGACGACCTACGAGCGCTCGCAGCTGCACCACCGCGCCGCCAACTACGGCAGCTATCTCGGCGAGTCCATTCGCACGGCGCTGCGCGGCGAGCGTCCCGACCTCGTCCTCTGTATGACCGACCCGCCCGTCGTCGGGGACATCGGGCTCGTCGTCGCGCGGCGGTTCGACGTCCCCCTGCTCGTCATCAGCCAGGACGTCTTCCCCGAGATCGCGGAGCGCGTCAAGCGGCTCGAGCACCCGCTCGTGCTCGGCGCGCTGCGCAAGCTCGTGGGGCTGTATCTGCGGCGCGCCGACCGCATCGTCGCGATCGGCGAGACGATGAAGCTGCGCCTGGTGCACAAGGGCGCGCAGGAAGTGCGGATCGAGGTGATCCCCAACTGGGTCGACACGACCGAGATCCAGCCGCACCCTCGCAGGAACGCCTGGTCGGCGGCGCGCGGCCTGGACGACGAGCTCGTCGTCATGCATTCCGGGAACATCGGGCACGCCCAGGACCTGGACACGCTCGTGCGCGCGGCGACCTTCCTCCGCGATCTCGAACGGCTGCGGATCATGGTGATCGGCTTCGGGGCACGGCACGGCGAGCTCACGCGGCTCGCGCAGCGCCTCGAGGTGACGCCGACGGTGCACTTCCTCGACTACCAGCCGCGCGAGCAGCTTCCGCTCTCGCTCGCCACCGGCGATCTCCACTACGTCGGCCTCGCGCGCGGCCTCTCCGGGTTCGTCGTCCCGAGCCGGCTCTTCGGGATCCTCGCCGCGGGGCGGCCGGTGCTCGTCTCGGCCGACGCGGACAGCGAGATCGTACGGATCGTCGAGGAGGTCGGCTGCGGGATCGTCGTGC
This sequence comes from Gaiella sp., assembly GCA_035716065.1. Taxonomy (GTDB): domain Bacteria; phylum Actinomycetota; class Thermoleophilia; order Gaiellales; family Gaiellaceae; genus Gaiella. The sequence continues at coordinate 9,170 of DASTKF010000269.1, read as the reverse complement.
CGCCGGGCCGGCCGGAGCGCGTCGCGAGCGTGATCCGCGACGTCGCCGAGGGGCGCCTCTCGCTCGTCGGGATGGGCGACGTCGGCCGAGCGTGGGTCGAGCGCGAGGCCGACCGCGAGGTCGCGTTCGACCGCTACCGCCGGCTCGTCGCCGACGTCGTCGCGAGCAGCTCGCGGTAAAGCGCGTCCACGTCGTCCACGAGCCGCTCCACCGCGTAGCGCTCGAGCACGCGCTCGCGTCCGAGCTCTCCCATCGCTCGGCGGCGCACCGGATCACCGGCGAGGATCTCGAGCCGTTCGGCGAGCGCGTGCGTGTCGTGGGGGCGGACGAGGAAGCCCGTCTCGCCCTCGTCGACGACGTCGGGGACGCCGCCGACCTTGGTGGCGACGACGGGCCGTCCTGCGGCGAGCGCCTCGATGATCGTCACCGGTGTGCCCTCGCTCGCGGACGTCAGCACGACGGCGTCGCAGATCGCGTACCACGGCGCGACGTCCTCCTGGTAGCCGAGGAAGAGGCAGGAGCGCGCGAGACCGAGGTCGTGCGCGCGCTGCTCGAGGCGCTCGCGGTCGTCGCCGTCGCCCACGAGCAGCAGCAGCGCGTCGACACCGCGCTCGCGGACGCCGGCGAGCATCGTCAGGAGATCGTCGGTCCGCTTGACCGCGGTCATCCGGCCGAACCACCCGACGACGAACTTCCCCTCCTGGATGCCGTGGCGGCGCCTGACCTCGGCCGGGTCGCCGTCGAAGCGGACGCGCGGCTCGAGCTCGATCCCGAGCCGGATGACGGAGAACTTCTCGCGCGGCGCGACGTGGAGCGCCACGAGCTCGTCCCGCACCTCGGGGCTGACCGCGATCAGCCGGTGCGAGGCATGCGCGAGGACCGTCTCGATGGCGCGGAAGAGGAGCGTCCCGCCGGTGCCGAAGTAGCCGCGAAGCACGTGCCCATGGAACGTGTGGACGACCACCGGGCGACGCGTTCCGGCGAGCAGCGCAGCGGTGCGGCCGACCGCGCCCGCCTTCGCCGTATGCGTGTGGACGACATCCGGGCGCACCTTGCGGATCAGGCGCGCGAGCCGGATCGCCGCGAGCGCGTCGCGGACGGGTGACAGCTCGCGCGACAGGCCCGGCAGCGTCACGATCTCGACGCCGGCCTGCTCCGCGACGAACGACATCGACGCCTCGCCGCGAGCGACGTCCCCGGCGACGAGCGTCGTCTCGTAGCCGCGCCCGGCGAGGCCGCGGGCGAGATACGTGACGTGGAGCGCGGGGCCGCCGACGTTGAGCCTCGCGATCACCCGCAGGACGCGGATCGGCCGGCCTTCTCCGGACGGGCTCATGGCGGCCGAGACTAGCTGTGCGCGCGGAACTACACTCGCGCGAATGCCGGTGCTGAAGACGCTCTTCTGGGGCTCCGCGGCCGCGCTCGCGTGGACCCACGTGGGCTATCCGCTGGCCGCCGGAGCGGTCGCGCGCGTACGGGAGCGGCGGGTCGCGAAGAACCCGGCCGACGAGCCCTCGGTGGCCGTGATCGTCGCCGCGTACAACGAGGAGGCCGTCATCGAGCGACGGCTCGCCAACCTCCTCGCGCTGGACTATCCCGGCGACAAGCTCGAGATCGTCGTCGCCTCGGACGCGTCCAGTGACGGGACGAACGAGCTCGTCGAGGCCGTGGCGGCGCGCGACCCGCGCGTCCGCCTTCTCGACTGCCCGCGCGGAGGCAAGGTCGCCGCCCAGGATCGCGCGGTGCGCGAGACGACGAGCGACGTCGTCGCGTTCTCGGACGCGAACGCGACCTGGGCCCCCGATGCGCTCCGGCACCTGGTCGCCAACCTCGCCGACCCGGACGTCGCCTACGTGTGTGGCCGGCTGCGGCTCGAGGACGCGACGGGCTCGAACCGCGAGGGCCGCTACTGGCGCTACGAGCTCTGGCTCCGCGAGCAGGAGTCGCGCCTCGGCTCGATCACGGGCGGGAACGGCTCGATCTACGCCCTGAACCGTGGCGACTACGTCGAGGTCGACCCGCGCTGGGGGCACGACCTCGCGTTCCCGTACCGGATGGTGCAGGCGGGCCGTCGCGCCGTGTACGAGCCCGCCGCGCTCGCGTTCGAGAAGCCGACGCCGACGAACGAGGCCGAGTATGCCCGCAAGGTGCGGATGTTCGAGCACTGCTGGGAGATCACGCTCCGCGGCTCGATGCTGCGGCGTCTGCCGCCGGGCTACCTCGTCTCCGTGATCTCGCATCGCGTGCTCCGCTACGGCAGCGGGGTGCTCCACCTCGCGCTGCTCGGGACGAGCCTCGTGCTCGCGCCGGCCGGCTGGCCGTACGCGCTCGCCCTGCTCGGCCAGCTCGCCGTGCTCGCCGCCTTCGCCGCCGGCATCCCGATCGCGCGGTACTACGTCTACGTCACGTGGGCGACCCTCCAGGCCCTCTGCAACTACCTCCGACGCGGGGTGCCGGCGACCTGGGAGGCGGCGGAGGGTACGCGCTGAACGACGTGTCCCGACGTGCGGATATCCACCGACCGCCCAACTGGATATCCTGCGACGTGTGAAGACGAGCATCGACATCGACCGCGAGCTGTCGGACGAGGTTGCCGAGTTGCTGGGCACGGGGACGCTCAGGGAGACGGTTCACCAGGCGCTCCTCGAGGCCCGAGGAGTCGTATTGCGCCGGAGGCTCGCACAACGGGTCCTCGACGGGACGCTTCCGGTTCCGACGCAGGAGGAGTACGAGGAGCATCGGTGTCCCAGGCTGCCCGTGGGGGCCGTGAGCATGTCGCCGAAGAAGCGCCGCCCGACGGCGTGAGCGACGTCCTTGCGGATACGAGCGTCTGGATGCGGCGTGGTGATGCCGACGTCGCTGTCGAGCTTGCCGAGGCGCTGGAGTCGAACCGGGTGGTGATGACGACGGTCATCGAGCTCGAGTTGTTGCGGGCCGCGAGAAGCGCAGATGCGCTCGGCGGCCTTGCTCGCGAGTACGGCGTGCTGCGGCGCATCCCCGTGTCGACCTCGATCGAAGCACGCGCGGTGGAGGTACTCGGGAAGCTCGCGTGGCGCGGGTACCAACGTGGCCCGTCGCCCGTCGACCTGATGGCCGCCGCCGCCGCGGAGGACGCAGGCGCGGAGCTCTGGCACTGTGACCGTCACTTCGAGTTGATCGCAGAGGTGACCGCCCAGCCCATGCGACGAGTCGGCGGATGAACCGCTCGTTCGACATCGCGCTCGCAGGCCTGGGGCTCGTCGTCGCGAGCCCGCTGCTGGCCGTCGCCGCGCTCGCGGCGAAGCTCGAGGACGGCGGGCCGGTGCTGTTCCGGCAGATGCGCGTCGGCAAGGACGGGAAGGACTTCGAGCTTCTCAAGCTCCGCTCGATGGTCGTCGACGCCGAGCGACAGGGCGCCGGGTTCGCCGTCGACCGCGGCGACGCGCGGATCACGCGCGTCGGGCGGGTGATCCGCCGGACGTCGATCGACGAGCTGCCGCAGCTCTGGAACGTGGTCCGCGGGGACATGTCCGTGATCGGTCCCCGGCCGACGCTCCGCTACCAGGTCGAGCGCTACACCGAGCGGCAGCGGCGGCGCCTCGAGGTCCTGCCGGGCCTCACCGGCTGGGCGCAGATCCACGGGCGCACGACGCTTCCGTGGGCCGAGCGGATCGAGCTCGACGTCTGGTACGTCGAGCACCGCTCACCACGCGTCGACCTGAAGATCCTCCTGCGGACGCCGCTCGCGCTGTTCGGCGGCACGTACAAGGGCACGACGGGGGGATGGCGCGCGGAGGAATGACCGAGCGGCGTGCGGCCCGGATCGGGGTCGCCTGCGCGCTCGTCGTGATCCTCGCCCAGCTGGTCGTCGCGTCCGCGTGGTCGCTCGGCCACGAGGACCCCACCGAGCTCGCGCTCACCCGGCAATGCCTCGAGCGCGAGAAGGGCCTCGCGGTCGGCTCGGCCGACGACTCCGTCGCGGCCTCGGCGAGCGGCGGGGCGCTCGCGACGGTCGTCGAAGGAAACGCCGTCACGCTCAGCGTCGCGCGGAGCGAGGCCGAGGTCGAGCGACTGCGGTCCGCGTATTCCGCGAGCGGGGACCCGGGCACGAGGCTCGACCTTCACGGCCGCTACGTCGCGCTCTGGCACCGCGAGCCGTCCCCCACTCAGCGGCAGGTGACGTACGACTGCGCCTACTGAGCCGGTGTCACGCCGCTACTGGGGCGCCGTCGCGGCGGTGCTCGTCGCGGAGGCGGCGCTCCTCGCCTGGAACGCCTGGCACTACGACTGGCTGCGGGGCTACGACGCGTTCGCGAACGCGCAGTACGCCGACGTCGTCTCGCGCGAGTACCGGCTGCCGTCCGAAGCGGAGTCGGGCGTCTGGCACACGCCGCCGCTCTGGTTCGCGCTGGCCGGCGCACTCGGCCGGCTGACGACGGCGCTCGGCCTGGGGCACGCGCAGCGCCCCGGCCAGCTCCTCGCCGCCGCGGCCGGGCTCGTGACCTGCATCCTCGTCTTTCTCCTCGCCCGCGCCCTCTTCCCCGAACGGCGGGTGCTCCACGTCGTCGCGCTCGTGCTCGTTGCGGCATCGCCGGCGCTCGTCCGGGCTTCCGCGATGTACCACCCGGAGACGCTGGCCGTGGCGCTCGCGACCGGCGGCGTGCTCGTCGCGGCGCGCGCGCTCCGCACGCGGTGGACGCTCGGCTCGGCGGTGGCCGCCGGGGCGCTCCTCGGTCTCGCGTGCCTGACACGGGCCTGGGCGGTCCCGGTGCTCGTGGCCGTGCTCGTCGTCGCAGGCCTCCACGCGTGGGACACACGGCGCTGGTCGCCGGTCGCGGCATGCGCCGCGGGCTCGCTCGCTCTGCTTGTGCCGTGGCTCGCGAACCAGGAGCTCGCGCACGGCAGCGCGCTCGCGTTCAACCGTCCCCCGCCGTCCGGATCCGTGCTCGACCGGCGGCCGGCGAGCTTCTACCTCGGCCCGCGCTCGCTCCGCGCGCTCGAGCACCCGATCACGCCGCTCTTCCGGAACGAGCTCGTCCCCCATCTCTACGCGGACTGGTGGGGCGACTGGGCGCTGACGTGGGACAGCCCACCGCCCCCCGCCCCGGCGGCACTGCTCCCGTCCGGGGTCGTGTCGGAGCGTGCACGGCAGGCAGTCGTCGGCGTCGTCCCGACGGTGCTCGCGCTCGCAGGCCTGATCGCGCTCGGCTTGCTCGCGGGAGCGCGGCGGTCGCCGTCGCTTGCGCTGCTCCCTCTCTCTGCGGCCGGGGTGGCGACGGCGTACGTCGCCTTCGCGGTGCGGTACCCGTCGCCGGACGGCGACACGATCAAAGCGACATATCTGCTCATGGCGCTTCCGGCCGCTGCCGTCGCCGCGGCGTTCCTGATCGACGCGCTGCGCCCTCGTGGCAGGTCGTGGGCGACGGCGGGCGTCGTCGCGCTCGGCGCGCTGGTCGCCGTCCAGCTGCCGTTCCTGATCCTCTGACCCCGCTACCCTCCGACGTCGAGATGACGGCGGTTCTCTTCACCTGCGCCGGCCAGCGCGTCGACATCGTCAGCGCCTTCGGGCGAGCGGGCGCGACCACCGTCGCCGCCGACCTCGACCCTCTCGCACCGGCGCTCTACCACGCTCATCACCGAGCCCTCGTGCCACGGGTCGACGATCCTGCGTACGTTTCGGCGCTGGCGCGGCTCGTCGCCGAGCACGACGTGCGGCTCGTCGTGCCGCTCACCGACCTCGACCAGGAGATCGTCTCGGCGGGCCGGCAAGAGCTGGCGCCCGCGCTCGTCCTCGCCCCGGCACCCCAGGTGTGCAGGACGATGGGCGACAAGTACCTGGCGCACGCCTTCTTCGAGGCGAACGGGATCCCGAGCCCGCGCACGTGGCTCGCCGACGAGGTCCCCGGCGACGCGCGCTACCCGCTCCTCGTCAAGGTGCGCGAGGGCTTCGGCTCCCGGCACATCTACCGCGCGGACGACCGCGAGCAGCTCGAGTTCCACCTCCGCTCCACCCCAGTCGACTCGATGGTGCAGGAGCGCTGCCTCGGGGTCGAGTTCTCGATCGACGTCTTCTGCGATACGAGCGGCCGCTGCCTGAACGCGATCCCGCGCTCGATGATCCAGTCGAAGGGCGGGGAATCGATCAAGGGCGAGTCGCTCGCCGATCGCGAGCTGATCGAGCACGGTGCGCGCGTGGCGGAGGCGATCGGGATCGTCGGGCCGGCGAACATCCAGTGCTTCCGGGAGCCGGACGGCTCGTTGCCGGTGACCGACGTCAACCCGCGCTTCGGCGGTGCGTTCCCGCTGCCGCTCGCGGCGGGGAGCCGCTACCCGGAGCTTGCGCTGGCGCTCGCCCGCGGCGAGAGCCCCGAGCCGCGCCTCGGGGAGTTCCGGGCCGGCGTCGTGATGACGCGGTTCTTCTCCGATCTCTGCCTCGTGCCCGGCGAGGACGGGGAGCTCGTACCGTTCGCCGAGGAGCTGCCGGAGCCGCTCGCCGCCGAGCCGGGACAGGCCTGATGCGCTACCTCGTCACCGGCGCCGCGGGATTCATCGGGTCGCACCTCGCCGAGGCTCTCGTCGCCCAGGGGCACCACGTCGTCGGGCTCGACTCGTTCACCGACTACTACGACCCCGCGCGCAAGCGCGCGAACGCCGACGGCAGCGGCGTCGTGCTCGAGGAGGACCTGCTCGACGCCGACCTCGACGGCCTCCTCGCAGACGTGGACGCCGTCTTCCATCTCGCCGGCCAGCCCGGCGTCCGCGCGAGCTTCGGGCCGGGGTTCGAGCTCTACGTCGCGCGGAACGTCCACGCGAGCGGGCGTCTCTTCGAGGCGGCGGCGCGGCGCGGCGCGCGCGTCGTCTACGCGTCCTCGTCGTCGGTCTACGGCGACGCCGAGACCTATCCGACGAGCGAGGAGGTCGTGCCCCGGCCGATCGCGCCCTACGGCGTGACGAAGCTCTGCGTCGAGCACCTTGCCTTCGCGCATGCGCGCTCGACCGGGCTCGACGCGGTCGGGCTCCGCTACTTCACCGTCTACGGGCCGCGCCAGCGACCGGACATGGCGTTCACGCCCATGCTCGAGGCGCTCGCCGCCGGGACGCAGTTCAGGCTCTTCGGCGACGGCTCGGTGTCGCGCAGCTTCACCTACGTCGCGGACGCGGTCGCGGCCACGATCGCGGCAATGACGAAGGGGCGGGCCGGGGAGATCTACAACGTCGGCGGCGGCGAGGAAGCGTCGATGAGCGAAGCGATCGCCCTCGCCGAGCGCATCGCGGGGCGCGAGCTCGCGATCGAGCGGCACGGCGCCGCGGTCGGCGACGTCCGCCGCACGCGCGCGGACGTCACGAAGGCGGGTGCCGAGCTCGGGTGGGCCCCCACAACCAGCCTCGACGAGGGGCTCCTGGGACAGTGGGAGTGGGTCGCTGCTAGGGTCGCGGCGCCGTGAGCGAGGTTCGGACGAAGGAAAGCGGTGTGGACCCCGACGCGGAACGGGAGGTCGATCTGCGCTCGGCCTGGGACCGGATCACCGCGCGCTGGTGGCTGCCCGTCGGGGGGCTCGTCCTCGGGGCGATCCTCGGCGTCCTCGTCTCGATCGGGAGCGGCGACGTCTACAAGGCCGAGGCCCTCATCTACCTCGGTCAGCCTTTCACACCGTCCGGCGGCGGTCAGATCCAGAGCCTCCAGACCAACCCGAAGACGGTGAGCGAGATCATTCGCAGCGAGGCCGCAACGAGGGCGGCCGCAGCCGCTGCGGGCATGAGCCCGGCCGGGCTGCGCGGGAACGTCACCTCGACGCCGGTCGTCCAGGCGGGACAGGTTGCGCGCAACTTCACGCCGCTCGTGCAGATCGCGGTGCGCGCGCCGACCCGGTCGAAGGCCGAGGATGCGGCAGACTCCTACTCGAACACGGTCGTCAGGCGGGTCGTGCCGTACGTCGAGCGCAAGATGCGGCTTCTGAAAGAGCAGATCGCGAACGACGAGGCGCAGCTCGAGGACATCGGCGCCCGGATCGACTCGGCGCTCGCGCAGCAGCGTGCCGCGAACGCCGATCCGAGCCTCTCGCTGGCCGAGAAGCTTCTCGTCTCGACGAACTCGAACGCGACGGTGAACGCCGCCGAGTCGCGCCGGGGCTCGACCGTCGCCGACCTGACCAGCGCTCGCCAGCTGCTCTCGCTCGCGGAGAACGTGGAGCTCTCGAAGGTCGTCCAGCCCGCGGTCGCCGTCCGCGCGTCCGCGACGAGCAGGCGCAACGCCGCCTTGATCGGCGCGCTCGCGGGACTCTTGCTCGGCGCCGTCGCGGCGCTGATCGCCGATCCGTGGCTGCGGCGCAGGAGCACGGCCGCGGCGTAGAAGAAATCGCCGTGGTCGAGGGCAAGCGCGTCGCGGTCGTCGTTCCGGCGTTCCAGGAGGAGCTCCTCGTCGCGGACACGATCCGCGGCATCCCGGACTTCGTCGACGTGATCCTCGTCGTCGACGACCACTCGGACGACGCGACCGTCGAGCGTGCGCACGCGACCGCCGATCCCCGCCTGGAGGTGCTCGTCCACGACGAGAACCGCGGCGTCGGCGCGGCGATCGCGACCGGCTACGCGCGGGCGCGCGAGCTCGGGATCGAGGTCACGTGCGTGATGGCGGCCGACAACCAGATGGACCCCGCCGAGCTCGGGGCGCTGGTCGCTCCCGTGGCGCGCGGCGAGGTCGACTACGCGAAGGCGAACCGGCTCGTGAGCGGCGAGGCCTGGAAGCTCATCCCGCGCGGTCGGTACCTCGGCAACGCCGTCCTCTCGCTCCTCACGAAGATCGCGTCCGGCTACTGGCACGTCGCCGACTCCCAGGCGGGCTACACGGCGCTCTCCCTCGACGCCCTCCGCCGGCTCGACCTCGACAGGCTCTACCGCCGCTACGGGTTCCCGAACGACATGCTCGTCCACCTGAACGTGCAGAACGCCCGCGTGCGCGACGTCCCCTCGCGGCCGATCTACGGCATCGGTGAGCGCTCGGGGATCCGCGTCCGCAGCGTCGCGCCGCGGATCGCGTGGCTCCTCGTCAAGGGCTTCTGGTGGCGGATGAAGGAGAAGTACGTGATCCGCGACTTCCACCCGCTCGTCTTCTTCTACGTGCTCGGCATCCTGATGACCGTCGTCGGCTTCCTCCTCGGTCTCGTCGTGGCCGCCTCGCGGATCTTCTGGGG
>DASTKF010000268.1:0-8417 GCA_035716065.1 Gaiella sp. | reverse complement strand
GTCGTCGGCTCGCGCGGACGCGGCGGATTCGCGCAGCTCCTGTTGGGCTCGGTCAGCCAGCAATGCGCCCACCACGCAGCCTGCCCGGTCGTGATCGTGCGCTCCAGGCCGGTGGCGGTGTGACCCACGTTCGTCGACGCGTATCCGCCGACTACGCCTGGATCAGACCGCGACGGATCGCATACCGCGTGAGCTCGACGCGGTCGCGCATCCCGAGCTTCCCGAGAATGTTCTGACGGTGTCGCTCGACGGTCTTGATGCTGATGAACAGCAGCTCGGCAATCTCCCTGGAGGTGTGCGCTTCCGCTATCAGCTTCAGCACGTCGAGCTCCCGCGGCGTCAGCACGTCGAACTGCTCGTCTCCATGCCCACCGTGGTCGACGTAGTCGCGGACCAGCGTCGTCACCGCCGACGGGTAGAGAAACGACTCGCCGAGCATGGCCGAGCGCACCGCATCGACGATGTCGGTATCGGCACCGGACTTCAGGACATAGCCTGACGCGCCAGCCTTGAGCGCCTCGAACAGGAGTTGCTCGCTGTCGTGCATCGAGAGGATCACGATCCGTAGCTCGGGCTTGCGCCTGTGCAGCTCGGCCGCGGCCTGGATGCCCGTCATGCGCGGCATCGAGATATCCAGAATCGCGAGGTCGACCTCGGCTCGCAGCGCCTTGTCGACCGCCTCCGCGCCGTCGGCGGCCTCGGCGACGACCTCCAGGTCGGGCTTGGCACCGAGCACCTTCTTGAGGCCTTCGCGGACGAGCGTGAAGTCGTCTGCGATCAGGATCCGCGTGACCAGCGGAATCGGCATCAATCGACCGCCACGACGTGCGCGACGCGCGCCGCGGGGACCTCGAGCCGCACCTCGACGCCGCCGCCGGCCCCATCCTTGACGGCCAGCGCTCCGTCAATCGACAGAGCCCGCTCGCGCATGCTGCGCAGGCCGCCGTGCTCGACCGGCGCGCCGCCGAGGCCACAGCCGTCGTCGACGACACGCAGAACCACGCTGTCGAGGCTGCGCTCCAGCACGATCGTCACGTGAGCTGCGTTGGAGTGACGCGCAACATTCGTCAGGCTCTCCTGCGCGATCCGGTAGATCGCGAGCTCAGTATCGGGGGAGAGCCGCGGGAGCGGAGCGTCGAAGCTGCGCTCTACACGTACGCCGGACGCCCGCTCGAACGTCGTCGAAAGCTCGGTCAGCGCACTCACGAGGCCGAGTTGCTCGAGCATCTCGGGCCTGAGCTCCCTCGAGATCCGCCTGACCTCGTCGAGCGCACGGCGGACCGCCGCACGTGCCTCGTCGAGCGCCACACGGTGTGTGGGCGCCGTCTCGGCGATCGAGTTCAGCTGCAGGAGCACAGCGGTGAGCAGCTGGCCGACCTCGTCGTGAAGGTCGCGGGCGATCCCGATCCGCTCCGCCTCCTGGGCGGCGAGGACGCGGCTGCCATTCTCGTGTCGTTCGCTCTCGAGACGGTCGAGCATGTGGTTGAAAGCCGACACGACGCGTCCGACCTCGTCGCCACTGCCGACCGGAAGACGCTCCCCCGGGCGCAGCAGGTCCACGGTGTCCATGCGCCGCGCAAGCCGCTCGAGTGGCATGAACGCGCGTCTCAGCAGGATGGCGTTCGCCGCGAGGGTGATCGCGAGCCCGCCGACCACGATCAACGCTTGCGTTGTCCGGATCGGCGAATCGATCTCGACCGGGCTCACGAGCAGGAGCACTGCGATCCCGCCCAGAAGCCCCGCGTTGACCGCAAAGACACGCCAGAAGAGCCACAGCCCCATCGGTTGACGTTAGCGCCGGCACCCCCGTCGTGATCAACCACCTAGGCGCGGACTTCTGCGATGCGCCGCTCCAGGAAGCGGCGCTCGTGCTCCGAGCGCGCGAGCTCGAGGGCACGCTCGTACTCGGTCGACGCCTCGTCTGCGCGGTCGAGGCGACGGAGCAGGTCGGCGCGCGTCGAGTGGAAGTACTGGTAGCCGTCGAGCCCCACGCGGTCGACCAGAGCGAGCCCGGCTTCCGGCCCTTCGGCCTCGGCGACGGCGATCGCGCGGTTCAGCTCCACGACCGGCGATCTGGTCAGCCGGGCGAGCTCGCCATACAGGGCGGCGATCTCCGGCCAGTCATGCGGCTCCTCCATGTGCAGCGACGCGATCGCCGCCTGGACGACGTACGGCCCTGCCGCCTGAAGGGCGAGAGCGCGGTCGAGCGACTGGCGCCCGCGCGCGATCTTCGCCGTGTCCCAGCGCGAGCGATCCTGGTCCGCGAGGAGCACGAGGTCGCCGTCGTCGAACCGCGCGTCGCGGCGTGCGTCGTCGAGCAGCATCAGCGCCACGAGGCCGTGCACCTCGGCCTCGTCCGGCATCAGCTCGGCGAGCGCGGCGCCGAGCCGGAGCGCCTCGTTCGCGAGATCGCCGCGACCGCCGTAGCCCTCGTTGAAGATCAGGTAGACGACCGCGAGCACCGCCGCCAGGCGCTCCGGGAGCCGATGGCCGGCAGGGACGCGGAAGGGAATGCCCGCGTCTTTGACCTTCCGCTTCGCCCGCGAGAGGCGCCGCTTCATCGTCTCCTCGGGAACGAGGAACGCGCGGGCGATCTCCTCCGTGCGCAGCCCGCCGAGCGCGCGCAGCGTCAGGGCGACCTGGGCCTCGAGCCCGAGCGACGGATGGCAGCAGGTGAAGATCAGCTCCAGCCGCTCGTCGGGAAAGGTCGTCTCCTGCAACTCGTCCTCCACTGCCTCGGGAACCTCCAACTGGCGTGTCTTCTCCGCGAGCACGCGGTCGCGGCGCAGGCGGTCGATCGCGCGGTTGCGGGCGGTGACCGTCAGCCAGGCGCCCGGATTGGGCGGCGTGCCATCCCGCGGCCAGCGCTCGGCAGCGGTCGCGAACGCGTCCTGGGCGGCCTCCTCGGCGAGGTCGAAGTCGCCGAGGAAGCCGACCAGGTTGGCGAGGACGCGACCCCACTCCTCGCGGAAGACCTGCTCGAGCAGGCGCGGAGGCTTGATGTGGGTTAGGGGTGCGTGCGGGGAGGGCATGCGCCAAGCAGCGTGGTCGGATCAGTGCTCGCCGATACCTGAACGTATCGGTGAGCACTGAGACGGCCGCGATGCGCCGCGCGCAGGCCCCCAGCCGTGCGTGCCCATAACCCACATCAAGCCTCCCTCCTCTCGACCAGCGGCCGCACCTCGACCGCGCCGCCCATCCGCGCCGCCGGCATCCGCGCGGCGATGTCGAGCGCCGCGTCGAGGTCGTCGGCCTGGACGAGGCAGAAGCCGCCCACGTGCTCCTTTGCGTCGACGAACGGGCCGTCGGTGAGGAGCGTCTCGCCGTTCTCGACGCGCACGGTCGTCGCGGTCTCGATCGGCTGCAGCTGCTCGCCGCCGATGACCTCCGGCGACCGTCCGATCGCGAGGTACTCCTCGACGATCGCCTGCCGCGCCTCCTCGGGCATTCGCTCGAGCTCCTCCCTGGCCGCCGGCGGGTAGATCTGGAGCAGGTACTTCATCTCGGTCCTCCTTCGTGGGATGTCCTCATCCCCACGACGAACGTACACATCGCATAGGGACACGCCGCGTGGCGGGGAGTCGCGTGTCCCCACGCGTCGTGTCCGTTCGTAGCGCCTGCGAACGGTTTCCAAACACGATCGACCCAAGGAGGACAGACCATGCACGCACGGATCGAAAGTCCCGCACTCACCGTCCCCGGCGCACTGGAGGCGCTGCAGGGGCTGAGCAATGCCGTGAGCCGGACGGGCATCCCCGAGACGACGGTGTCCCTCGTCGAGCTGCGCGCGAGCCAGATCAACGCCTGCAGCATCTGCGTCGACATCCACTCTCGCGAGCTCCGGCTGGCCGGCGAGCCGGACGAGCGCATCTTTCTCGTCGCGGCGTGGCGCGAGGCGCCGTACTACACCGACGCCGAGCGCGCCGCGTTGGCGCTGACGGAGGCCGCGACCCGCCTCGCCGACCGCCCCGACGCGGTCTCGGACGAGCTCTGGGACGAGGTCAGCCGGCACTACGACGAGCGGCAGCTGGCCGGGCTCGTCCTGCTGATCGCCTCGATGAACACCTGGAACCGGATCAACGCCGTCACCCGGCAGATCTCGGGCGAGTGGATCGGGGACTGGCTCGCCGGGCAGAAGGCGGCGAGCGAGGCCGCCTGATGGCGCAGACGTGCACCGGGCCGGCCGCGGTGAGTACGGTGAGCGACGGGCAACGGCGCTCCTCGGCAGCGCGGGCGCCGCCGAATCGCAGAGGAGGAGGACGGGATGACCGAGGTTCTGCTGTACCACCACGTGCAGGGCTTGACGGAAGGAGTGCGGTCGTTCGCAAACGAGTTGCGGCAGGCCGGGCATACCGTGCACACGCCAGACCTGTTCGATGGACGGACGTTCGAGACGCTCGAGGACGGCATGGGCTTCGCGCGGGAGGCAGGGTTCGGTGCGCTGGCCGAGCGCGGCGTCGCCGCCGCCGACGGCATCCGGACCGACGTCGTCTACGCCGGGTTCTCGTTCGGGGTGATGACGGCGCAACAGCTCGCCCAGACGCGTGACGGCGCGCGCGGCGCCCTGCTCATGTACTCGTGCCTCCCGGTCTCGGAGTTCGGTGCGGCGTGGCCCGCGGGCGTCCCGGTGCAGGTGCACGGGAAGGAGGGCGACGAGTTCTTCCTCGAGGACATCGATGCCGCCCGTGCCCTGGTCGAGTCGAGCGACCTGGCGGAGCTGTTCCTCTACCCGGGCAACGAGCATCTGTTCGCCGACTCGTCGCTCCCGGCGTTCGACGCTCCCGCCGCAGCCCTGCTCACCGAGCGCGTGCTGGCCTTTCTCGAGCGAATTCCGGCGGGCGAGAGCGGCTGACGCCGCTACGAGCGCGGCTCGACGAGCCTCGTCACGACCCAGCGGTGCTTGCCGATCTTGCGGTCGCGGACGAAGCCGAGCTGCTCGTAGGTCGAGAGCGCGCCGTTGAAGAGGAATCCGGCGGGCACCGAGCCCGCGTCTTCGGGGTAGCCCTCGACCGTCCCGCCGCCCCGGCGCGCGATGAGATCGAGCGCACCGGTGAGCGCTGCTGTGGCGACGCCCTGGCGCCTGCGGCCCTTGCCGACGAAGCAGCAGGCGATCCTCCAGTCGGGCGACGTCGTGCGTCCCTTCTCGTAGGCGGCGCGGCTCTTGATCCGAGGCAGCTCCTCGGGCGAGCCGAACTGGCACCAGCCCAGGCAGTCCTCGCCGTCGAAGACGAGCGCCGCATGGGTCGTTCCCGCGCGGACGCGCTCCAGCTTCCGCTCGCGGTTGAGAGCAGGCGTGGTCTCCTTGCCGACGCCGGCCGCGTGGAAGCCCATGCACCAGCAGCCGCCGAAGACGCCGTTGTTGCGCTCCACCAGGGCGGCGAAGGCATCCCACGTCGACTCGTCGAGCGCCCTGACGGTGTACGGCGGCACGGCCACCGCGTTCACCCTAGCGAGGCATAGTGTCCGCGCATGGATGGCGGGTGGGACGGGCGGTCGTGAGCGAGCACGCCGCCGACGTCGTCGTGATCGGCGCCGGATCGGCCGGCGCGGTCGTCGCGCGGCGGCTGGTGGACGGCGGCGCCCGGGTCCTCCTGCTCGAGGCCGGTGGCCGGGACGACAACCCCGCCATTCACGACCCCGGCAGGCTCCACGAGCTCTGGCTGTCCGAGGTCGACTGGGCGTACGAGACGGTGCCGCAGCCGCACGCGGCCGGACGATGCCTTGCGTGGCCACGCGGCAAGGTACTCGGAGGGTCGAGCTGCCTGAACGCGATGATCTGGGTGCGCGGCGCGCCCGAGGACTTCGACACGTGGGCGACCCTCGGCGCGGACGGCTGGTCGTGGGAGGACGTCCGGCCCGTCTACGAGCGGATCGAGCGGCGCGAGCCCGACGGACCGGGCACGGTGAGCCTCGTCACGGCCTTCGAGCCCGACGCGATCCACGTGTCGATCGCGCAGGCGGCGACCGAGTGCGGCATCCGCTCGAACTCCGACTACAACGGCGCGTCGCAGGACGGCATCTCGTTCATGCAGTACTGCATCGAGGACGGGATCCGCCACAGCACCGCCGCCGCGTACATCCGCCCGGTCGAGGCGGCCGACAACCTCCGGCTCGTCACCGGCGCGACCGCCCGGCGCCTGCTGTTCGACGGTGACCGCTGCGTCGGCGTGGAGTGGTCGGAGGACGACCGCATCGAGCAGGCACGCGCCGCGGAGGTCGTCGTGTGCGGCGGAACGATCGGATCGGCGCAGCTCCTCCTGCTCTCCGGCGTCGGGCCGGCTGAACACCTGCGCTCGCTCGGGATCGACGTCGTCGCCGACCTGCCAGGCGTCGGCGAGAACCTGCACGACCATCTCTTGTCACCGGTGATCTTCAGCGCGGAGCGCGAGATCGGCCCGCCGTCGCCGGGTCTCCCGGCGTGCCAGACGCACCTCTTCTGGCGCTCGCGACCGGGCTTGCCGGCGCCCGACGTCCAGCCGATCCACTTCATGGTGCCGATGTACGAGCCGTGGATGGAGGGGCCCGACAACGGCTTCACGCTGCTCGGCGGGATGGTGCGGCCGCTCAGCCGGGGGACCCTAAGGCTCACAGGGGCTGCGCCCGAGGATCCCGTCGCGCTCCACCCGAACATCCTCGCCTGCGAGGCCGATCTCGAGAGCCTGGTCGCGGCCGTCGAGCTCTGCCGGCGGGTCGGCGCCGCCCCGGCGCTGAGCGAATGGGGCGCGGTCGAGCGATACCCGGGACCGTCCGTGCGCACGACCGACGACGTGCGGCAGTACGTCCGGGAGACGGCGATCACGTACCACCACCAGGTCGGGACGTGCAGGATGGGCAACGATGCGGCCTCCGTCGTCGACCCGAGGCTCAGGGTGCACGGCATCCATGGACTCAGGGTCGCCGACGCGTCGATCATGCCCTCTGTGACGACCGGGAACACGAACGCGCCGTCGATCATGATCGGCGAGCGCGCGGCCGCGTTCGTGCTCGCGGATGCCTGAAGCCGACGCAGTTCTCGAGGCGGCGGGCTTACCCTCGGCGGAGGTCGACGCCTGGCGCGCGAGCGAGGCGAGCCGTGCAACCTCCTTCGACGAGGCTGTCGCGGCGACCTCGACGCATCTCGTGCGCGGCGAGGAGCTTCTCGGCCGCCTTCCCGCGCGCCCGGACCGGAACGAGGCCGAGGAGGCGGCGGTCTCCGCGCTGAGAGCGGCTCTCGACGCCGCGCGCGCGCGATTCCTCCGCGCCCACGTCGACGCCGTCTACGACGCGCTGACGGACGACCTCCGCCGGTCGGTCCGCGACGACGAGCTTGTCTACACGGCTGCGGAGCGGTTCCCGGGCCTGGCGCCCACCCGCGCAGCCGTCGCGGCCGAACGATCCCGGCCGCTGCCCGAGAAGGAAGGGGTCGAGATCGCGCAGGGTCTCCTTCTCTCCTTCGTGCTGGCCTCACCGCGCTGCGGCACACACCTCGTCTGGTCGATGCTGCGCCCGACCGAGGAGGCGCTCGCACGTCTCGACGAGTTCCGTGCGACCGGCGTCGCCGACCTCGGAGGGACCTACCTCGAACGGCGCGGGCGGGCGGCCTACCTCGAGATCCGCAACGAGCGCCACCTGAACGCGGAGGACTGCGAGACGCTCCCCACGACAGAAGTCGCCGTCGACCTGGCGCTTCTCGATCCCGAGGTCGAGGTGGGGGTGATCCGCGGCGCGGTCGTGACGCATCCGCGCTACGCCGGCCGGCGGGTCTTCGGCGCGGGCCTCAACCTCACGCACCTGTACCACGGCCGCCTCGACTTCATGTTCTTCGTCACGCGCGACCTCGGGTACGTGAACAAGCTCTTCCGGGGGCTGAGCTCGGACGAGCACCGGCCCGGCGAGCCCGAAGAGACGACGGAGAAGCTCTGGGTGGCGGCCGTGGAGACTTTCGCGATCGGCGGTGCGTGCCAGATCCTGCACGCCGTCGACCACGTGATCGCGACCCGCGGGACGCGGCTCTATCTGCCCGCGCGCAAGGAGGGGATCCTGCCGGGCGCGTCCAACCTCCGGCTGCCGCGGTCGGTCGGCGACCGGCTGGCGCGCCGGGCGATCCTCTCGGGCCTGGAGTTCGAGGCGGGGACGCCGCACGGCGATCTCCTCTGCGACGAGGTCGTCGACTCGTCGGAGGAGATGGACGACGCCGTCGGCCGGCGCGTCGAGGCGCTGACGAGCTCGGGCCTCGTGAACGCCGCGGGCAACCGGCGCGCCCTGCGCGTCGGCGCCGAGCCGCTCGACCTCTTCCGGCAGTACATGGCGACCTTCTGCCGGGAGCAGGCGTACTGCCACTTCAGCCCGGCGCTCGTCCGCAACCTCGAAGAGCACTGGAACGCCCACGAGCGCCGGCTCTGACACTGGGCATCGTGATCGCGGCCGGGGCGTATCTC
>DASTKF010000267.1:0-4277 GCA_035716065.1 Gaiella sp. | reverse complement strand
GCGAAGCTTCCAGGCCCACTCCGTGGCGGATCTCGGCAAGTTCCTCCCGAAGGCGTTCAAGCTTGCCCGTGAGGGCCGGCCCGGACCGGTCCACCTGGACGTGCCCTACGACCTGTGGGTGACGAAGGCGGACGTGGAGGTTCCCGACCCCGCGGAGCGCTCGCTGCAGCTCAACTGGCGTACGCCCGGATCGCCCGAGGCAGTCGCGAAGGCGCTCGAGCTCCTGCTCCAGGCACGGCGTCCGCTGATCCTCGCAGGGGGCGGCGTCATCTGCTCGGAGGCGAGCGCGCAGCTCGCCGCGCTCGCGGAGCACGTGAACGTCCCTGTGTACACGACCTTCATGGGCAAGGGTGCCCTTTCGGCCCGGCATCCGCTCCATCTCGGGATCGCGGGTTGCTGGGGTGAGTATCCCGCGCAGGAGGCGGCGCGGAACGCCGACGTGATCCTCGCGCTCGGGTGTCGCTTCTCCGACATCCACAGCTCGTCGTGGCTTCCCGGCTACACCTACAACATTCCGCCGACGAAGCTGATCCACGTCGACATCGACCCGCAGGAGATCGGCCGCAACTATCCGACGGAGCTCGGCATCGTCGGCGACGTCCGCGAGGTGCTGAAGCAGCTTCTCGGGCTCGCCGAGCAGCAGGGCCCGAAGCGCGACCGGTCCCCGTGGCACGACCAGGTCGAGGCGTACAAGGCGGAGTGGTCGAACTTCATCGAGCAGGAGAAGGCGTCGGACGCGGTCCCGATCGACCCGCGCCGTGTGATCAAGGAGCTCCGGGCAGCTGCCCCCGAGGACACCCTGATGATCACGGATACCGGCAACCACCAGACGTGGGTCGAGCAGTACTGGGACGTCTACGGCCCCCAGAGCGTCTTCACGCCCGGCGGCTTCGCGGGCATGGGCTTCGGCACCTACGGGGTGCTCGGCCTCAAGCTGGCGCGACCGGAGCAGCCCGCGGTCTGCGTCACGAGCGACGGCAGCTTCATGATGTTCCCGGGCGCCGTCGCGACCGCAACGGAATACGGGATCCCCGCCATCTGGGTGATCTTCAACAACTACACGATCGGCGTGATCCGCGACCTCCAGCGCTTCTACATGGACGGGCGGGAGATCGGGACGAGCTTCGTCAAGCAGTCGACGGGCGAGTTCTGGAACCCCGACTTCGCGAAGATGGCCGAGGCGATGGGCGCCGGCGGGATCTCGGTGGAGGACCCGGCCGACCTCGGCTCGGCGTTCGAGACCGCGCTCGCGGCGGGCACGCCATACGTCATCGACGTGAAGGTCAACCGCGACACGGCCGTGCCGCTGATCGGGACGTGGCACTTCGCGCCGATCCCGCAGGCCGAGCCGACGTTCGGGAAGCCGCTCGTCCTCTCGTGAGCCTGTACCCGTTCACGGCGATCGTCGACCAGGAGCGCCTCGTGGAGGCGCTCCTGGTCAACGCCGTCAACCCGGCCGTGGGCGGGGTGCTCGTCGAAGGCCCGAGCGGGACGGGGAAGTCGACCGCCGTCCGTGGGCTTGCCGAGCTCCTGCCGGAGATCGAGGTCGTCGCCGACTGCCCGTTCTCCTGCGATCCCGCCGACCCGTGCCCCGCCTGCCGGGAGCGGGTCGCGCGGGGAGAGCGGCTCGGCTCGCACCGTCGCCGCGTGCGCGTGGTCGACCTTCCGCTCAACGCGACCGAGGACCGCGTGGCCGGCTCCGTCGACATCGCCCGCGCGCTGCGTGAGGGAGTGATGGCGCTCGAGCCCGGTCTCCTAGCGGAGGCGAACCGGGGCATCCTCTACGTCGACGAGATCAACCTCCTCGACGACCATCTCTGCGACGTGCTCCTCGACGCGGCCGCGCTCGGCGTCAACGTCGTCGAGCGCGAGGGCGTCTCCGTCTCGCACCCGGCCAGGTTCCTCCTCGTCGGCACGATGAACCCGGAGGAGGGTGACCTGCGGCCGCAGCTCGCCGACCGGATCGGGCTCCGGGTCGTCGTCGAGGCGCTGCAGGACATCTCGCGGCGTGCCGAGGTGATCCGCCGTCGCGAGGCGTTCACCGCCGATCCCTCCGGCTTTGCGGCCGGATGGGCGGACGCGCAGGAACGGCTGGCCGAGAGGATCGCGGACGCGCGCGAGTGGATGGGTGCCGTCTCCGTCGCGCCCGGGCTCTACCGTGCGATCGCGCGTCTCGTGACGGGCTCGAGCGTGTCGAGCCACCGCGCAGACGTCACGATCCTCCAGTGCGCGAAGGCGCTCGCCGCCCTCGCCGGACGTACCGACGTCGAGCCGGACGACCTGCTCGCGGCGGCAGGCCTCGCCCTCGGTCACCGGGTGGCGATCGACCCGTTCGAGCCGTCCACGGGGATCGACGAGCGGCTCCTCCGGCGGGTCCTCGACGACGCGCTCGAGGCAGAGACGACGCAAAAAAAAACGCCGGTCCCGGCGAGGCCGGGCTCGACGCCCCGCTAGAGAAGCTCGAGGCGAGGCCCGGCATCGTCGAGCTGGACGTCGACACGGCCCGTGTCCTCGACGCGCCGTCGCCATCCGATCGCCTCGAGCGCGGCGCGATCGGGCGCCGCGACCGCTCGCTCGTTGCGCTCCGTCGCGGCAAGTACTCGCGGCCCCGGATCGCCGGGCGCCGTGACCGCGACGTCGCCTTCGACGCCACCGTCCGCGCCGCCGCGGCGCGGGCCGGCCGCCGGGCACAAGCGTTCACCGTCGGCGAGGAGGACGTGCGCCGCAAGGTGCGTGAGCACCGGGTTCCCCTCGAGGTCTGCTTCGTCGTCGACAACTCGTACTCGCTCCACGCCGACCGCCTCGTCGAGCACGTGAAAGGGCTCGTCTTCCGGCTGCTCGAGGACGCCGCCGCCCGCGGAGACCGCGTGTCGCTGGTCGCGTTCAAGAGCGGCGTGCCCGAGGCCGCGCTCGCGTTGCGTCCGACGCGCAGCCTGGCGCGCGCCGCCGAGTGCCTGCGGCGCATCCCGCTGAGCGGGCGGACGCCGCTCGCGGCGGCGCTCGAGCTGGCGAGCCGAGTGGTGCGGCAGGAGCTCCACAAGCGCCCGAATGCGCGCCCGCTCGTCGTCTGCGTGACCGACGGGCTCCCGAATGTTCCTCTCCGTCGCGGCAACGACCCGCTCGCCGACGTGCTCGCACAGGCTCGGCTTCTGCGCCGCGCCCGCATCGGCTGCGTCGTCGTCGACGCGGTACCGCCCGATCGGGAATCGGAAAGCTGCGGGCCCGCACTCGCCGCGGCTGCGGGCGGCGTGCACCTGCCTATCGCCGACGTCACCCCGGCAGGATTCGTCGACGTCGTCACGCGGGTCGCGTAGTGCGCGCGCTGACGCGAGAGCAGGCCGAGGCGCTCGAAGCGCTCCTCGATCCGCGCCTGGACGCTGCTGCCCTCGTCGAGGCTCTCCCCGCTCCGCTCGTCGAGTCGCTCGAGGAGAGCGGGCTCCTCGCAGGCCCGCGACGCGAGGAGCTGCGCCGCATGCTCGCGCGCCGCTCGGCCGAGCGCACGATCGAATGGGGCACGCACACGACGACCCAGGGCGACGTCCTCGCCGCGTTCGCCGACCACTGCCGCGACGAGCTTGCGGACGTCGAGGTCGTCGAGAACGACCCGACGTTCCTCGATGTCCGCTGGCGCTCCGAGACGAGCCGCTTCGAGCTCCGCAACGGCTTTCTCGGCATCGATCGGCTGGCGAGCGATAGGCCGACGATGCTTCTCGGCGAGATCGGGCCGGACCTCCGGGCTCTGGTCGACGTGTTCCTCGACCGCCCAGAGTTGCGCGCAAGGCTCGCGGTCTGCGACCTCGAGCTGCTGGAGCGCCTCGGCACCGTGCGGTCGAGCGCGTTCGTCCACTTCGAGTGGTTCCTGCGTGACGCGTACGGCGTCAAGCTCCTGCCGGCGCCGGCCTTCACCCAGGGGCTGATCGACCGCGGCGTGCTCTCCCTCGGCATGGGCTGATCCGGGCGGGTGGTGCCCGGACATGGCCGATTCGGTGGCGGAGGGCCGCGGCTAGCATCGACGCGTGACGGTCACCCCGCACGAGGAGCTCCTCGCCGGCCTCAACCCGGCCCAGCGCGAGGCGGTGCTGCACGTCGACGGGCCGCTTCTGGTCGTCGCCGGCGCGGGGTCTGGCAAGACCCGGGTCCTCACGCATCGAGTCGCCCACCTGATCCGCGCGCACGGCGTGAAGCCGAACGAGATCCTCGCCATCACCTTCACCAACAAGGCCGCGACCGAGATGCGGGAGCGCCTCGAGCGCATCCTCGGTCGCACCGCCCGCGCG
>DASTKF010000266.1:0-9520 GCA_035716065.1 Gaiella sp. | reverse complement strand
GACGCCGACGAACGTGTACGCGTCCGGGTTCTGCGGGTCGTTCTGCGAGAACGACCACCCGTTCCGCTCCATGCGCGCGCGGTTGTCGCGCCCGAGCTTCTGCTCGGTGTCCGTCTCCGACATCGGGAAGACCTTCCCGTTGGCGCAGCAGACGCGGACGTCGGTCACACCGGCCGCCTCGAGCGCGTCGAAGACCGCGGGCAGGAGCTTCGACGACGGGGTCGGCCGGAACTGGTTGTCGATGATCACGGCGACGCTCGCCTTGCCCTCGAGCAGCGCGGCGAACGTCGGGCCGTCGACCGGCTCGGCGAGCGCCCGGCGCGCGGCCTCGGTCGGGTCGCCGGCCGGCGCCGGCTCGTCCGGCTGCACGACGGTGACGAGGTTCGCCGTGGGGATGTCGACTTCGAGCGTGTCGCGGTGCTTCTTCGACTCGTCGTCGGTTGCCCCGATCGCGAGGGGGTCCATCGACTCGTAGGGGACGACGACACGGGTGGTCTCGCTCATGGCTCCTCCGGTGGGCGCGCGTGGTCCGTTCGAGCCTAGACGATTGCATCGGGTCGGTCGGGCGCGATCGTCTACCGTGGCCCGATGGACGCCCGTCCGGTGCTCGAGCTGATCGGCGCGGCGCGGCCGGCGCGTCCCTTCACGTTCGTCGGGATCGGCGGCCGCGGCGGCTCGGGGAAGTCGACCCTGGCCGCCCGGATCGCCGGCGCGCAGGTGGTGGGCACCGACGAGTTCTGGGACGGCGAGGGCTTCGAGCTCTCGCGGCTCCGCGCGCAGGTGTTCGAGCCGCTGCTCGCGGGCCGCGGCGCGCGATATGCGGCCTGGGACTGGGACGCGCGCCGCCCGGGCGACGTGCGGACGGTGGAGCCGCAGGGCCTCGTCGTCGTCGAGGGCGTCTGCGCGCTCCACCGCATGTTCCGGGACGCCTACGACGTCCGCGTGTGGGTGGACGCGCCGTACGAGACACGGCTTGCGCGCGGCGTGGCGCGCGACGGCGAGGCCGCGCGGGCGACGTGGGTCGAGCGCTGGATGCCGATGGAGGACCGCTACGTGGAACGCGACGATCCGGTCGCCTGCGCCGACCTGGTCGTCGACGGCGCCGGCTGACACCGTCCGACGCGCCGACCAGGATGCGGCGGACGTCGCCTGCTCCAGGGAGGTTCCGATGCGTTTGAGCCCGTCCACAGCCCTCGCCGCCACGGCGCTGTTCTTCGCGCTCGGCGGCTCAGCGATCGCCGTCAACGAGGCCGTCAAGCCGCAGGCACGCTGTCAGCCGGGCGCCGTGCGCGGCTACGCCGCCGTCAACGGCGATCCGACGAAGGGCATCGCGAACTTCCCCGACCAGTTCACGAGCGCGAAGCCGCTGATCGGGGCGCGCTTCAACTGCGCGGGCGCCGCGCCGCAGGCACGACGCTTGAACGTCGGCGTCTACGAGGTTCGCTTCCCCGGGAACGCGAGCCAGGTCGCGATGGCGAGCGCGGGCGCCGCGGAGACGACGATCGGCTACGTCGGCAACGGCGTCTTCCGGGTCAGCCTCTGGGTGCCGGGACGTCAGGACGCGGTCGACACCCCGTTCAGCGTCGTCGCGGTCTGAGATCGGTGGACGGGGCCGACCTCGGCCTGAGAAACGCCACCTACGGGCTCGTTACCGAGCTCGGGCGCGTGCCGACGGCCGCAGAGGCGGCCCGAGCGACCGGGCTCGGGCTCGAGGAGGTCCGCGCCCGCTGGCGCTCGCTGCACGAGGCGCACGCGCTCGTCCTCGACGAGTCGACCGGTGAGATCCTCATGGCAAACCCGTTCTCGGGCGTTCCGACCAGGTTCCGCGTGTACGCGGACGGTCGCTCGTGGCACGCGAACTGCGCGTGGGACGCGTTCGGCATCTGCGCGGCGCTGGGCACGGACGGCCGGATCGAGACGACGTGCCCCGACTGCGACGAGCCGATCACGGTCAAAGTGCGCGACATGCATCCGGACGACGAGACGGTGCTCTTCCACTGCCTCCTGCCCGCAGCGCACTGGTGGGAGAACATCGTCTACACCTGAGGCGCGATGAACCTCTTCCGGTCGGAGGAGCACGTGGAGCGGTGGCTGGCCGGCCGACCGCCTGGCGCGACGATCCCCGTCGTGCAGCTCGCAGAGCTCGCCTCCGCCTGGTGGGGCGACCGGCTCTCACCCGGCTGGCGCGCGCACACGCGGGAGCAGAACCAGGCGATCCTCGACGCCGTCGGCCTGACCGGCGCCTTCTGGCGCCTGCCGTAGCCACCCCCGGCCCGCGGCAGCCGTTCCCCGCCTGCGTAGATGCTACGGACGCCGGCCCGGGTGCTCCCCGATGCCACCGCCCCTCTCCCCGGGCACGCTCGAAGCGACGACGACACCCATCGGAGGTGAGCGTGGTGACCAGGCGAATCGTGATCCTCGGCGGCGGTACGGGAGGCACGATGATCGCCAACCGCCTGCGACGGGCCTTGACAATCGACGAAGCGGCGATCACCGTCGTCGACCGCGACGACATGCACGTGTACCAGCCCGGCCTGCTCTTCGTCCCGTTCGGACTAACCAGCGTCGAGGAGATCGTCCGCTCGCGCCGCCGCCAGATCCGGGACGGCGTCGAGCTCCGCACCGCCGAGGTCGACCACGTCGACCTCGAGATGGACCACGTCCACCTCGGCGACGGCGAGACCGTCCCGTACGACGTGCTCGTCGTGGCGAGCGGGAGCCGGCTGCAGCCCGAGGAGACCGAGGGCATGACCGGCCCGGGCTGGATGGAGAGGGTCTTCACCTTCTACACGCCCGAGGGTGCGGCGTCGCTCGCGGAGGCCCTCCGGTCGTTCGACGGCGGACGGGTCGTCGTGAGCTTCGTCGACCTTCCCATCAAGTGCCCGGTCGCGCCGCTCGAGCTGGCGTTCCTCGCCGACTGGTACTTCCACGACTGCGGCGTGCGCGACGACGTCGAGCTGACGTTCGTCACGCCGCTCGACGGCGCGTTCACGAAGCCGGTCGCGTCCGAGCAGCTGGCCGGCCTCCTGGCCGCCAAGGGCATCGGGCTCGTCACGGAGTTCGCGACGGGCGAGGTGGACGGCGCAGGCGGACGGCTCGTGAGCTACGACGACCGCGAGGTGCCCTTCGACCTGCTCGTCACGGTGCCGCTCCACGGCGGCGCGGCGTACGTCGAGCGCTCGTCCGGCCTCGGCGACGACCTCGGCTTCGTCCGCACTGACCCGCGCACCCTGCAGTCGACTGCGAAGCCGAACGTCTTCGCCATCGGCGACGCGACCAACGTGCCGACCTCGAAGGCGGGCTCCGTCACCCATTTCGAGGCCGAGGTGCTCACAGAGAACGTCCGGCGGTACCTCGCCGGCGAGCCGCTCGAGGATGGCTTCGACGGGCACGCGAACTGCTTCGTCGAGACCGGTTTCCACAAGGCCCTGCTGATCGACTTCAACTACGAGGTCGAGCCGCTGCCGGGCCGGTACCCATCGTCGCTCGGGCCGCTCCCGCTCTTGAAGGAGTCGCGGCTGAACCACATGGCGAAGCTGGCCTTCCAGTCCATCTACTGGCACATGCTGCTGCCCGGTCGCGAGATCCCCGGCATCTCCACGCAGATGCAGATGCGCGGGAAGAAGGCGGCGGCCACGGCAAGCGCCTGACGAGAGGAGTCGAAGATGACGACAGCCACCCTGTCCGGCACGACCGTCGACGTCGATGCGGAGGGGTTTCTCACCGACCCGGCGGAGTGGACGGAGGAGCTCGCCGCCGCAATCGGCCGCGAGAACGGCATCCCGGAGCTGACACCGCGCCACTGGCAGGTCGTGAGCTACATGCGGACCACGTACCTCGACACGGGGCAGGCGCCGTCGATCCGCTCGCTCGGGAAGCAGTCCGGCGTTCCGATCAAGGAGCTCTACGCGCTCTTCCCGAAGGGCCCCGCGAAGCTCGCGGCCAAGATCGGCGGCATCCCGAAGCCCCGCGGCTGCATCTGATGAGGAGGACACGATGACGATCACCGACCACGACCTCGCGCAGTTGACGGCCCCTGCGGCCGAGACGGAGCCGAAGACGATCGAGAAGGTCTCGATCGTGATCTCGAAAGGCTCGCTCGAGGGTGTCTATCCCGGCCTGATCATGGCCAACGGCGCCCGGATGGAAGGCATCGAGACCAACGTCTTCTTCACCTTCTTCGGGCTGGACGCGATCACGCGCAAGCGCCAGGCACACATCAAGGTCGCGACGGTCGGCAACCCCGGGATGCACCTCCCAACCATCGTCGGCGCGATTCCGGGCATGTCGTGGGCCGCCACGAAAATGATGGCGCGGAAGATGGAGAAGCTCGACATCCCGCCGGTGCCGGAGTTCGTCGAGATGATCGCGGACTCGGGCGCAGGCATCTACGGCTGTCAGGCGACGGTCGACATGTTCGGCCTGCGCGACGAGGACTTCGTCCCCCAGGTGACCGGCGTGCTCACCGTCGGCGAGTTCTACGAGCTCGCGGCCGGCGGCGAGATCGTCTTCACGTAGCGCAGACCGTCAGCGCGGGGCCCGGCGCAGCGGGCCCCGCGTCCGTGCGGGGTTGCTCAGTGCTCGTGCGCGTGGCCGGCGAGCGCACCCATGCGCTCGAGGACTCGCTCCGTGACCTCCGGCGGGGCGGCGTCGAAGGCGGGCAGCTGGATGTCCTCTTCCTTGCGGAAGTGCACGGCGATCAGGGCTTGGAGCCCGTAGAGCAGCTCCTGCAGCATGTCGACGTCGTCCATCTCCGTCCGCTCGAGGCGCTCGACCCGGGCGACGATCGCCTCGTGGTCGTGCGTCATCGGGACCGCGGCATCCGCGAAGCCGACGAGGCGGGCCCATTCCGGGTAGAGCACGTCCTCCTCGGCCTTCGCGTGCGGCAAGAGCGTGCCGCTCAGGAAGCCGAGAACGCGGTCGATCACCTGTCTCCGCTCCGCCGGGTCGAGGCCCGGGAGCTCGCGCGCGGCGAGCCCGAGGTGGTCGATGTGGACGAGCAGCTCCTCGTGCTCCTTGCGAAACGGCTCGGTGGGTCGCATGTCGATTCCTCCCTTTCGTATCGCGTTGGCTCAGGCGGCCGCGGCGGCCTCCTCCCTCTCGAGGAGGTCGTCGAAGAACTTCCCGATCGTGGCCGCGGGATAGGCGCCGACAAAGCCTGTGACGGCCTCGCCGTTCCGAAAGACGGCGACGGTCGGGATGCTCTGGACGCCGTAGCGGCCGGCGATCTCGCCCTCCGCGTCCACGTCGAGCTTGACGAGCGCCAGCTTGCCCTCGCGCTTCGCGGCCTCCTGCTCGATCGCGGGGCCGAGCATCCGGCACGGGCCGCACCAGGCAGCCCAGAAGTCGACGACGACCGGGAGCTCGTGCGATCGCTGGACGACGTCCTGCTCGAACGCCTCGGTGGTTGTATCCATGGTCTCTCGCTTCTCCTTCGTGCTTCGTACGCGGGGTTTCACGCCTGCTCGGCGAGCGTCGCGTACCGGCGGCGCAGGGACGCGCAGACGATCTCGCAGAGCTGCGGGATCACCGGGTCCGCGACGTGGTAGAGGATGGTCGTCCCGACGCGCCGCCTGCCGACGAGACCGGCGCGCTCGAGCTGGTGGAGGTGCTTGGACGTGTTGGACAGGCCCACGCCCGCCCGCTCTGCGATCTCGCCGACCGCGATCTCGGTGGCGAGGTCGAGCTCGTTCAGCAGGCGCAGCCGCGTCGGATCGGACAGGAGCCGGAAGCGCTCCGCCGCCGCGTCGAGCATCGCTGTCGGCACACCTGCCATGCCGTCATGGTAGCATCTATTTTACTTATTGGTCAAATATTCAACTAAGACGCACGGCAGCGCGTCACCGCGCGGACGGCCGACCGGCGGCGTCAGCCCTGCTCGGTCCGGCGAACGGCCTTCCGCTGCCGGAGCGAGGACGCCGCGCGCTCGAGGAACGCGCTCGGCTCCTCCCCCGGCTCCCGCACGGTGCTTCCCACCGAGGCGCCGCGGTACAGGTGCCGGAGCGCCCGCGGCATGCGGAGCTCGACGAGGTGTTGCTCCAGCTCGACGGCGCGTGCCATCGCCTCGTCCTCGCCGAGACCGGGGCAGCAGACGACGAACTCGTCGCCGCCGGATCCGTGCAGCCGTGCCACGAGATCGTCCTGACGCGTCGACTCGCGGATACCGGCTGCGACGCGCCGGATGAGCACGTCACCGGCCTGGTGGCCGAGCACGTTGTTGACCGCCCGGAGCCCGTCGAAGTCGACGAGGAGCACCGCCAGCGCCGGCTCCGGCCCGAGCTCGTCGAGCCAGCGCAGGAGCGCGCGCCGGTTCGGAAGGCCGGTGGTCTCGTCACGCAGCGCCTGCTCGGAGAGCGCCGCAATCTGCTCGAGCGCGTCCTCGAGCGTGCGGCGAGCGCTGATACTGGGGCCGAGCAACCGTCCCGCCTGGGCGACGAGCACGCGTTCCCGGCGGCCGAAGCGCCACCCGTGCCGGAGCACCGAGACCGCCCCGACGAGCGCGTCGGGGGCACCGAGCGGCGCGGCGACCGCCTCCCACTGCTCGTCGTTGATGTCGACGAAGCGACCCTCCTTCGCCGCCTCCGTCGCCGCACGGGACGCGATCTCCACGGCCCCGGCGGCCGCGAGGTCCGGCGCGAAGGCCACCTCGCCCGCGACGAGCACGAGCCCGAGATCTGCGTCGGCAAGACGCATCATCGCGGCGGCCGTGGCGTCGAGGAGCTCCACGTCGGGAGCCCGGTCGAGAACGCCGGCCACCAGGTCGGCGAGCTTGCCGAACCCGTCCTCGCGCCGGTAGACCTTCCCGACCGTGACGCGTTCCTCGACCGCGCCGAAGACGGAGCGAGGATCGTCCCCCGGGCTCCAGAGTGCGCCGGCCGCAGTGGCGCTCACCTCGACGGGCTCGGCGAGCCCGATGTCGAAGGGCACCGCGAGGGTATCGCCCACGCGCGTCACGACCCATTCGAGTGCGAGCGCGTCGTCGAGCCCCGGGACGAGCAGGACGAACTCGTCGCTGCCGATCGGTGCGGCGAAGCCGGACGGCACGACCTCCGACAGGCGAACGGCAGCCCGTTGGAGCAGGCGGTCGCCGACTTCGTGGCCGTGCCGATCGTTGACGTCCTTCATCCCGTCGAGGTCGACGAAGACGACGCCGCAGGGCCCGGGCTGCGCCGCCAGGCGCGCCTCGAGCGACGAAAGGCTGAGCAGCCCGGTCACGACGCTCAGCTGCGCACGGCCGGACTGAGGCCCACCCGGGCCCGCCGCACCACCGAGACGTTGCACCCTCTCCCCCACGTTCCCCCTGATCGTCTCGTCGCGGCGGGAGCGAGGCGTCCCCCATCCGAGTGATACGACAGCTGTCAGCGGTAACGGGTCACGTCAGGCCCCTCGGCGGGAGGACGGTCAGCACGCGCTCGATGAACGCGACGAGCTCCTCCATGAACGTCCGGAGGAACGCCTCGGTGCTCTCGGGAGCAAGCAGAATCGACGCTTGCCTGAGGTGCCCGGCTACTCGCGCTCGACGCTCGCGAGGGGGAGGGTGTCGGCGTCCTTCAGGTACTGGTGCACGAAGGCGATCGCCATGCTCCCCTCGCCGACCGCGGCCGCCACGCGCTTCACCGGCGCGTAGCGAACGTCGCCGCAAGCGAAGATGCCGGGGACGCTCGTCTCGAGCAGGTACGGGTCGCGGTCGAGCGTCCACCTGCCCGCGGCGCTCACGTCCGCGCCCGTGAGAACGAAGCCGCGGCCGTCGAGCGCGATCTCGGACGGCAGCCACGCGGTCTCGGCGTCCGCCCCGATGAAGATGTAGAGCCCGCCCGACTCGACGCGCGTCGACTCTCCCGTGTCGGCATCGCGCAGGTCGATCGCCTCGAGCGACGTCTCGCCGTGCGCTCCGGCGAGCTCCGTTCGCGTGCGCACCTCGATGTTCGGCCGGGAGCCGATCTGGTCGACGAGGTACCGGGACATGCTCTTCTCGATCCCGTCGCCGCGGCAGAGGATCGTGACGCTGCGGGCGTGCGTCGAGAAGTACATCGCCGCCTGGCCGGCGGAGTTCCCGGCGCCGACGATGTGGACGTCGAGGCCGTGCGTGTTCGGCGCCTCGCTCCGGGACGCGCCGTAGAAGACGCCCTTCCCCGACAGACGGTCGAAGCCGGGAATCTCGAGCTGCCGCCAGGTGACGCCGCACGCGAGGATGATCGTGCGGGCGCGGATGACGTCCCCTCCGTCGAGGTGCACGTGGCGGGCCTCGGCGTCGATCCGGGTGATCGCGCGGGTGACGAGGATCTCGGCTCCCAAGCGCCGCGCCTGGTTCAGCGCCTTGCTCGAGAGGTCGTCGCCGGAGACGCCGGACGGGAAGCCGAGGTAGTTCTCGATGCGGGACGACGTGCCCGCCTGGCCGCCGGGCGCCTCTCGCTCGACGGCGATCACCCGCAGCCCCTCCGAGGCGCCGTAGACGGCCGCGGCGAGCCCGGCCGGGCCGGCGCCGACGATGACGACGTCGTACTCGGCGTACTCCGCCTCGGTCGCGAGGTCGAGGAGCTCGGCAATCCTTCGGGGCTGCGGCCTGACCACGGTCTTGCCGTCGACGACGCGCAGCGCGGGGTAGTCGCCCTCGGCCGGAAGGGCTCCCCACCACTGCTCCGCGTCCTCGGGGATGTCCGGCTGGAGCCACCGGTAGACGATCTGGTTGCGGTCGAGGAACCGGCGCAGCTCGGTGCACGCGGCGTCCCAACGGTGGCCGATGACGATCGCGCGCGGCCTCGGCGGCTTCGCCGCCAGACCCTGGAGGCCGCCGGGACCGCTCATCCGGTATGCGGCGAGCCGCCCCACCTCGAGCGCGACGTCCGGCGCAACCGCCGCCACCGCGTGGTAGTCCCGTGGCTCGACCCGCATCACCCGCGACTCCTCCGCCGCCCGGAACCCGACGGGGAACACGGTGCCAAGCGTGATCGGGACCTCGCCGAAGACGTCGCCGGGGCTTCGCTCCCCGACGACCGTCTCGATCCCGTCCTCGATCTTCACCGCCTCGATCCTGCCCTCGAGCAGCGCGAAGAGCGCGCGCTCGTCACCGGGGTTCGCGGCGTACTCCCCGGATGCGAGGGTGATGTCGGCCGACGCCCGCGCAAGCCGCTCCCGGTCGGCGGGATCGATGTCGGCGAAGATCGAGACGCCGGCGATCTCCTCTGCCGTCACCAACTCGCGCCCGCCCCGTGCCGCATGGCGTACACGCTACTGGCGGCGTCCACCCCGCACACCCCAGACCATGCGGCCGGCGCACGCCGCCCGGGGCGCGCGCCGGCCGCGAGGCGTCGAAGCTAGGAGCCGCGAGAACTGCCGAGCCCGCCGAGCCAGCGGTCCGACCTGTTCGGCGGCATGAGGCTCACCAGGATCAGGATCACCACCGTCGAGCCGAAGTACGTGTACAGCGAAGCCGTTCCCGAGAACTGCTTCGTCGCCGTCTGGCCGAAGGCGAGACACGCGAAGGTCAGCATCGCCACGGCCAGGCCGAGCTGGAGGAACA
>DASTKF010000265.1:0-2825 GCA_035716065.1 Gaiella sp. | reverse complement strand
GGCCGGGTCGGGCTACCTCGACCTCAGCGTCCCCGACCGCCCGGTCGCCGGACCGCCAAGCCGCGACCCTCAGGTCGAGGTCGAGACTTCGACCTCCAGTGGCGCTTGAGGGTTCCGTTGACATTGTCGACAAGGAGTACGTACCCTGGCTCCGAACAAGGGTTTCGGCCACTCCACGCAGCTCGATGAGAGCTTGACCCTCAGGCAGGTCGAGATGAGCACCCAGAACGGCAACTACCTCGCAGTCATCAAGGTCGTCGGCGTCGGCGGCGGCGGCACCAACGCGGTCAACCGCATGGTCGAGTCGGGCCTCACCGGCGTCGAGTTCATCGCCGTCAACACCGACGCGCAGGCGCTGCTCGATACGGACGCCGACGTCAAGATCCATATCGGCTCGAAGGCGACGCGCGGCCTCGGCGCCGGCGCGGATCCCGAGGTCGGCCTCGCCGCCGCCCAGGAGAGCCGCGACGAGCTGAAGGAGGCGCTCAAGGGCGCCGACATGATCTTCGTCACCGCGGGCGAGGGCGGCGGCACCGGCACGGGCGCCGCGCCGGTCGTGGCCGAGCTCGGCCGCGAGCTCGAGGCGCTCACGGTCGGCGTCGTCACGAAGCCGTTCGCCTTCGAGGGACGGCGCCGGTCGGATCAGGCCGACGGCGGCATCCAGAACCTGCGCGACCGCGTCGACACACTGATCGTGATCGAGAACGACCGTCTGCTCCAGGTGGTCGAGAAGACGACCCCGATCCTCGAGTCGTTCCGCATGGCCGACGACATCCTCCGCCAGGGCGTGCAGGGCATCACCGACCTCATCACCGTGCCCGGCCTCGTCAACCTCGACTTCGCCGACGTCCGCACGATCATGCGCGACGCAGGATCGGCGCTGATGGGCATCGGCATGGCGCGCGGCGAGGATCGTGCCAAGGCCGCCTCGAACGCGGCCGTCTCGTCGCCGCTGCTCGAGACGACGCTCGACGGGGCAACGGGCGTGCTGCTGAACATCACCGGCCCCCCGGACATCGGCCTCTTCGAGGTGAACGAGGCAGCCGAGGTCGTGACCGGTCACGCGGACCCGAACGCCAACGTCATCTTCGGCGCCGTCATCGACGAGTCGCTCGGCGAGGACGTCCGCGTCACGGTGATCGCCACAGGCTTCGGCGGCGGACGGCCGCGGCGCAAGCGCGTCGAGCCGGCGACGGCCACGTCGGCGACGAGCTCGTCGGAGTCGTCGGTCCCGAGCTTCGATCCGCGTCCGCGCGGGGAGGAGACCGAGATCGACGTCCCGAGCTTCCTCCGCGACTAACGCGCGTTCCCGCCGGCGGCACGTGCCGCTCGTGTCGATCCGACGCAAGCGTCGTCGCCGCGTTCGCCGCGCTTCCCGAGGGCCGGCTGGCGCTGCCGTCGACCGGCTATTGTCGCGCCCGTGAGCGCCGCCCTGCGCCGAACGCCCCTCTACGAACGCCACGTCGCAGCGGGGGCGCGCATGGTGCCCTTCGCGGGCTGGGAGATGCCCGTGCAGTACACCGGCGTCATCCCCGAGCATCTCGCGGTTCGCGCCGACGCCGGCGCGTTCGACGTCTCGCACATGGGCCAGCTGCACGTCGAGGGCCCGATGACCGCCGAGTTCCTCCAGGCGATGCTCTCGAACGACCTCGGCCGGATCTCGGACGGCGAGGCCCAGTACACGCTGCTCACGAACGAGCGCGGGGGGATCGTCGACGACCTGATCGTGTACCGCATGAGTCACGGCCACTACCTGCTCGTCGTCAACGCCGGCAACAGAGAGGCCGCGTACGGATGGCTCAAGGAGCGAGAGGCGCGCGGAACGGAGGTGCGCGACGCCTCGGACGAGTACGCGCTCGTCGCCGTCCAGGGGCCGCGCTCGCTCGAGCGGCTGGGCCTCGCCGACGCGCCGGCCTTCACGCACGCGATGGGCGAGGTCGACGGGGTCGAGGTGATGGTCTGCCGCACGGGCTACACCGGCGAGAAGGGAGTCGAGCTGATGTGCGCCGAGGACGACGCGGTTGCGCTCTGGGACGCCGTGCTCGCTCGGGGGGTCGTCCCGGTGGGGCTCGGCGCGCGCGACACGCTGCGCCTCGAGGTCTGCTATCCCCTCCACGGAAACGACATCACGCAGGACACCGACGCGATCTCGGCGGGGCTCGCGTGGACGTGCGCGCTCGACACGGACTTCACGGGCGCGGATGTCCTCCGGCGCATCAAGGAGGAAGGGCCGGAGCGAAGGCTCGCAGCGTTCGTGATGGAGGAGAAGGCGATCCCCCGGCCGAAGATGCCGATCGAGGGCGGCGGCGAGGTCACGTCGGGAACGCAGTCACCGTCCCTCGACGTCGGCATCGGCATGGGCTACGTCCCGGTCGCGCAGGCAGCTCCCGACACCGAGCTCGTGATCGACGTGCGCGGGAAGCCCCGGCGCGCCCGCGTCGTCAAGAAACCGATCTACCGGAAGGAGCACTAGTGGCAACCGAGAGCTACCCCGACGACCTCCGGTACCACCCGGAGCACGATTGGGCCCGGATCGACGGCGACGAGGCCGTGCTCGGCATCACGTGGTACGCGCAGGACTCGCTCGGCGAGCTCGTCCTGTTCGACGGCCCCGAGGTCGGCGCGACGGTCGCGAAAGACGGGTCGTACGCCGAGGTCGAGTCGGTGAAGGCGGTCTCCGACGTCGTCGCGCCGCTCTCGGGCGAGGTGCTCGAGGTGAACCAGAAGGCGATCGACGAGCCCGAGACCGTCAACGAGGACCCCTACGGCGAAGGCTGGCTCGTCCGGATCCGGCTCGCCGACCCCGGCGAGGCCGACCAGCTCCT
>DASTKF010000264.1:0-11873 GCA_035716065.1 Gaiella sp. | reverse complement strand
CTCGTTGATCCTCCGCGTGAGCATCGCGACCTGGACCTCGGTCGAGCCGGTGTCCTGGGCGTTCTGACCGTGTTGCTCGATCAGCTCCTGCTTGGCTTCCTTGGTGAGAGCCATGTGTCTCCTCTCGTGAATACGTCTCCGCGATCCCCGCACGCCGTGAAGGAAGAACACGGGCGGCCGCGATCTCGGTCTGAGCGGCATGGTACCTGCAGGCCGCATTCTCGCTCGCGCGAGACTGCGGCTAGGGAACCGTCGGCCACCGCACGGTCGGCCGTGATCGGTCTCCATCGTAGGTCGCGTCGACTGCAAGCTCGGATTCGGTGGGACGTCCGCGGCGCTCCCACTCGCGTACGCGATCGAGGACGAGCTCCTCGGCATCGCCCATGCCGTAGGACGTCAGAATCCCACGGCCTCGGCGGTCGGGTCGCGCGTCGAGCAGAGAGAGAAGCGCGGCGTCGTACCCGGTCATCAGCTCACGCCGCTACAGCCCGGCAACCAACGCCTCGCGGAGCGTCCGCGACCTGACGCTTGCCGACGGCGACTGAACGCGTCCCGACCGCGTGCTCATGTCGTGAACATGCCACAGCGCCCCCCACCCGGGTGCGATGGCTGACGGCTGCTTGTGACACTGTGTCACGTGTGGCGGTTCGACCCCCGCTGCGGCTGCTTCGGCTCGGGAATCCCGTCGCGCGGGTGATTCTCGGGTCTCGCGCGCATCGGTTGCTGAGCGGTTCGCTGATCGTCCTCGAGTACGAGGGACGGAAGTCAGGACGGACATTCGCGATCCCGCTCCGCTACGCAGAGGTGGCCGACAGCCGGCTCGTGGCGCTTGCGGTCGAGCCCGGCCGCAAGCAGTGGTGGAGGTCGTTCGTCGACCCGCGCCCGGCCGTCGTCCTTCACCGCGGACAGAGGCACGGGGTACTGGGGACGTTGGCCGGGGGCACGGCCCGCGACGAGGCGCGTGACGCATATGCGGCCCGCTATCCGAACTCGGCGCAGCTGATCGACGACGCGGCGCTCGTCGTCTTCGTGCGATCGGGATAATCCGGGCGTGCGCCTCTACGGCGATCTCGCCCCGTGGTTCCACCTTCTGACCGCCCCGGAGGACTACGCGGTGGAAGCGGAGCGGTACCGGGGAATGATCCACAGCGCTATGCCGGAAGCCGCCACCTTGCTCGAGCTGGGCGCTGGGGGCGGCAACAATGCGTCGCACCTGAAACGGCACTTCACGTGCACGCTGTCCGACGTCTCGCCCCAGATGCTCACGTTGAGCCGGGGGTTGAACCCCGAATGCGAGCACGTGCTCGGCGACATGCGGACGCTTCGTCTCGGCCGGACGTTCGACGCCGTGTTCGTCCACGACGCGATCGCCTACATGACGACCGAGCGCGACCTGGCGGACTGCATCGGCACGGCGTTCGCGCACACGCGACCCGGCGGTGTGGCGCTCTTCGTGCCCGACTTCACGCGCGAGACCTTCGCGCCGGGCACCTCGCACGGCGGCCACGACGGCTCGGACGGACGCTCGCTGCGGTACCTCGAGTGGTCGGTCGACCCAGATCCGTCGGACACGACGTACGAGGTCGACTACGCGGTCGTCGTGCGGGAGCCGGGCCAGGAGACCCGAATCGTCCACGACCATCACGTCGAAGGGCTTTTTCCCGAGCACACGTGGCTCCACGTCGTCGAGCACGCGGGCTTCGCACCGTCCCTCGACCGTGCCGCGGCCGACGACGACGAGACGTCGCAGGTCGTGTTCCTCGGTCGGCGACCGGCCTGAGCCTGACAGCTCGCGAGGTTCGCCTCCACCCAACCCGCGTGACGAGACGTCCGCTTGTCATGAGCCATGCTCATGCGGCGATCAACTCGCATCAGGGTTCCTTCTCGAGCGTGGGCGCCGCGCCGGCGTGACGGCGACCGCGAACCGAGAGCCGATGCGCGCCCGTCGCGAGTGACCGTGCGCCAGGCGCCGAGCGGTGTCAGACACCGATTTCTGTCAAGCCACGAACGTGCCACCTGTGTGTGCCGATTCGTCCACAGCGCGAAATGCCTGTACATCGGCTGGGTTCATACTGCCGGCGCGGTTCCGGCGCGCTCTCGATCCGGATGTCGCACGGATCGCCAGGCCGCACGTGCACAGGGCGGGAGCCGTGTGACGCGATCGGCACATAGTCGGCACACGTTGCCCTTGACGACGATCGGTGTCTGACACCGGTCGTCGAGCTTCGTTGCGGCTCGCACCCTCAGCCCGGGCGCACGGCGGCGCGCGTCGCGTCCACATCGCGCGCGATCTGGGCGATCAGCGCCTCTTCGCTCTCGAAAACCTCCTCGTCGCGGAGGCGTGTCCAGAGCTCGACGACGAGCCGCTTGCCGTAGAGGTCGCCGTCGAAGTCGAGGAGATACGGCTCGATCCGCCGCTCGGTGCCGCCGTAGTGCGGGTTGGTGCCGATCGAGACCGCCGCGCGGTGACCCAGCGCCTCTCCTGCGTAGATCCCGTAGCGCGGGCAGAGAAGCTGCGGGTCCATCGCGATGTTCGCGGTCGGGTATCCGAGGGTTCCTCCGCGCTGGTCTCCTGCCACGACCGTGCCGTCGAGCTCGAACGGCCGCCCCAGCATCGCCGCTGCGTGGGCCAGGTCGCCGTCGCGAACGGCATCGCGGATCGCGGTCGAGGAGACGCCCTCGACCTCGGTCACCGGCAAGAGCTCGAGCCCGGCCGCGACGAGCGTCTCGAGCGACCCGGAGCGCCTGTGACCGAAGCGGAAGTCC
This sequence comes from Gaiella sp., assembly GCA_035716065.1. Lineage (GTDB taxonomy): Bacteria > Actinomycetota > Thermoleophilia > Gaiellales > Gaiellaceae > Gaiella. The sequence goes on along the minus strand of DASTKF010000264.1, from coordinate 9,107 downwards.
TCCCCGACCGCGACCGCCTCCGCCCCGATCGACGTCAGGTACGTCGCGATGAACTCGTCTGGCGAGAGCCGCATGAACTCCGGGGTGAACGCGGCGGCGAGCGTGTCCGCCACACCCGCTTCCGCGAGGAGCTGCAGGCGTCGCTCGAGAGTCGAGATGAGGTCGACGCGATTGCCGAGCACGATGCGCGGGTGCGGGTCGAGCGTGATCACCGTCGGCTCGAGGCCGGAGTCGATCGCCGCCTGCAGCACAGAGCGATGTCCGCGGTGGACGCCGTCGAATGTCCCGATCGCGACGGCGCGCGGCCGGCGCTCGAGCTGGGACGGGGCGTGCGCGATTCTCACGTCGTCGCCGCCAGCCTCGGGAGCGCGTCCTCGAGCGGCACGACGCGCTCCTCGTCGGCCTCCTCGACGCGGAACGGGCCGATCTCCGTCCGCCTGAGCGTGGCGCAGTGGCCGCCGAGCGCATCGGCGATCGACCGGACGTACGTCCCCGATCCCACCAGGAGGTCGAGCGTGACGATGCCCGCCTCGTACGAGACCAGCTCGAGCTCGTGGACCCGCATGACCCGCGTCGGCATCTCGACAACGACACCCTGGCGGTGCAGCCGGTACGCGCGCTCGCCGCCGATCTTCACCGCCGACGCGGCGGGAATTGGCAGCTCGACCTCGCCTCGGAGACCTGCGAGGGAGGACTCGAGCTCGTCGCGCGAGGGCGGCTCGCGCTCCTCGAGGACGTCCCCCTCCGGGTCGCCGGTCGTCGTGCGCGCGCGGAGGTCGATCTCGGTCACGTAGCGCTTGTCGAGCTTCATGAACCGGTCCTGGAGGCTCGTCGCGCGACCCGAGAGCAGCACCAGGAGCCCCGTTGCGAAGGGGTCGAGCGTCCCCGCATGGCCCGTCCTCGCCCCGGTCCGTCTCCGGACGCGGGCAACGATGTGGAACGACGACGGGCCGGCCGGCTTGTCGACGAGGACGACGCCCGTCGGTTCGAGCGCCCTCGGGATCGCCATCAGCCGGAGCTGTCGCCGTTCGCGCTCTGAAACGCGTCGACGATCCGGCGCGTGATCTCATCCATCGCCAGATCGGTCGAGAAGCCCGCGGCACGCTTGTGCCCTCCTCCGCCGAAGCTCCGGGCGATCGCCGACACGTCGACGCCGTCCGGGTGTGACCGGAGTGAGCCCTTGCGGGCGGAGGTGGCGCCCTCTGGGAGCTCGCGAACGAGCGCGACGAGCTCGGCGCCGTCGACCGCGCGCAGGTGGTCGATCACTCCCTCCGAGTACGGCTCCTCCGCACCGGCCGCCTCGAAGTCCTCGCGGCGGAGCTCGGAGACGACGATCCGCCCGTCTGCGAGCTCCGTCGCCCGCTCCAGAGCGCGGGCGAGGAGCTTCAGCTTCGGGAACGGCGTCGATTCGTACACCTCGACGAACACCTTGCTCGGGTCGGCACCCGCCTCGACGAGCTCGGCGGCGAGGCGGAGAGCCTTCGGCGTCGTGTTGGAGTACTGGAAACGGCCCGTGTCGGTCACCACCGCGGTGTAGAGCGCCTCGGCGATCGCGGGTGTCAGGTCGGTCCCGAGCGCGGCGAAGACGTCCGCGAGCACCTCCGCTGTGGACGACGCATCGTCCACGACGAGGTCGACGTCGCCGAAGCGCGTGTTGTCGTGGTGATGGTCGATGTTCACGGTGAGCGGCGCCACCTCGATCAGCGTGGGCTCGACGATGCGGCCCTCCTGCGCGCAGTCGACGGCGACGAGCACGCGCTCTCCGGCGTCCTGCGGCGCCGACCGCAGGAGCCCCCGGGCATCGAGCTCGAGGAACGCGTACTCGCCCGGCAGCGGCGCGAGCCCGCCGAGCACCATCACGGAGTCCTTCCCGAGCGCCTCGAGCGCGAGATGGGTCGCGAGCAGCGAGCCGAGCGCGTCCCCGTCCGGGTTGTCGTGCGAGGTGACCATGAAGCGGTCGTTCTCGCGCAGAGCCTCGACGACGGCGCTCGTGTCAGTCGGCTGCATCGTCGTCTCCGTCGGGCGGCGCGAGCTCGTCGATGAGATGCGTCATGCGGACGCCCTGCTCGACCGCGCGATCGTAGACGAAGTCGAGGTGCGGAGTCCGGCGCAGCTTGAGCTCGCGATTGATCCTCGCCTGGAGCACCCCCGCGGCGCCGTCGAGCGCCGCGAGAGTCTGGTCGCGCTGCTTCTCGGACCCGAAGACGCTCAGCCAGACCTTCGCGTGGTCGAGGTCACGCGACGTCTCGACCGACGTGACGGTGACGAAACCGATCCGCGGGTCCTTGAGCGTCGGGATCGCCTCGGAGATGACCTTCTTCATCGCCTCGTCGACCCGCCGCATGCGCTCGGGGCGGCTCATTCGACGGCCACCAACTCGAGCGCACTATGGCGTGCCAGCTTGCCGAAATCCCGGTGGGCGTGCAGGACCGGGGCGCCGGCGGCGATGGCGGGAACGGCGACCAGGCAGTCTGCGATGCCCCGAAGCGTCTCGCCCGCCGCGCGGCATGCGCGATACAGGCCCGCGGCCCGCTCGAACGCGTCGAGCCCTTCGAGCGGAAGAAGCGTGAAGCCGAGCAACGTGCTGCGGAGCTCCTCCACCCGGCGCTCGTCGAGGGCGCCCGCGAGCACCTCGGCCAGGACGACCTCCGTGACGCAGACGTCTTCGCTGTCTCGGAGAGCCTGCTGAAGTCGTAGGTGCACGGGACTTCCGGTTGCTCTGAGGAGCTCGACCCAAGCGGAGGTGTCGACGACGATCACAGCTCCTCGATCGGTTCGCCACGCATCGCGTCGAGGTCGCCGGCCCATCCTGTCCCTTCCAGCGCGAGCGCGCGCCCGTGCGGGTCGTCTACGACGGCAAGCGTCCGACGGAGGGCGAAGTCGATCGCCTCGCGCTTCGTCCTCAGCCGGTAGACGCGCATGACCCGATCGATGAGCTCGTCGTCCACCACGACGTTCGTTCGTCCCATGCCCAAATCTTACACCATCGTACACACTCGTACACGTACTCATGACTCCGGGGCAATCAGCTCCCGGTGCCGGGCGTAGAGCTCGAATGCCTGGCCGTGGAGCCACCGCTCGGCATCGTCGAGAAGCCGTTCGGCCTCGCTCGCCTGTCGGGTGACGCACGCGAGCGTCAGCGCCGCTCGTTGCCAGGTGTCGTGATGATCGACCTCGGCGATCGAGCACCCAGTGCGATTCGCGAGCTGCTGCTTGACCGAGCGAAGGTGCATCCGCTTGTCCTTGAGCGAGCGGCTCTCGGGAAAGTGGAGCTCGAACGAGAGGATGCCGACGTAGCCGGTGGACATGTTCGGATCTGGTGGGCGAGCCCGGGAAGGAGCGGCGCCCCGGCTACCGTAGACGATCGCGTGGCCCGCTCAGCCCGACTCGCCGTGGTGCTCGGCGCGCTCGTCTGCGCGCTCGTCGCTGCCTCCCCCGGCCCCGCAGCCGGCAACCGGAACGTCCTGAGCTACGGCGACTCGCTCTCGGTGGGCACCGACCTCTTCCTCGGCCGGTACCTCCGCGGCTGGAACATCCGATCGAGCGCGTCGATCTCGAGACATGCCGACGAGGTGCCGGATGCCCTCCGCGCGTACGGCCGCGCTCTCCCCCGCGTGATCATCGTCAGCGCAGGCACGAACGACGACCCGGGTCGCGTCTCCGGCTTCGCACGGATCGTCCGCCGAACGCTCGCGATCGCCGGCCCGTCACGCTGCATCGTCTGGTCCACGATCGTCCGCCCTCCGTACCAGGGCGTCTCGTACGCGGGGTACAACCGAGCGCTGGAAGCGATCGCAGCCGGCCACGGAAACCTCCAGGTCTTCGACTGGGCCGCGATGGCCCGGGCGCACCCGTCGTGGTTCGGCTCGGACGGCGTTCACCCGACGATGACCGGATACCGTGCCCGCGCAGCCGCCATGGCACGACTCGTGCAGCGCTGCTGACTGCTCGGGTCACAGCAGCGCTCACTTCGCATGGTGTCCGACTTTGAGTCGGACACCAATCGCTAGTCGCCGGAGGCCGTGGTGGCGAGGTCGGTGCGTTCGACCTCGCGCGTCTCGAAGGCTTCGAGGACGTCGCCTTCCTTGACGTCGTTGAAGCCGTCGAGCAGGATTCCGCACTCGAAGCCCTCGGCGACCTCTCGGGCATCTTCCTTGAACCGCTTGAGCTGGGCGATCGTCGTCTCGTGGATGACCGTACCGTCGCGGACGACGCGGACGTTCGCGGAGCGCCGGACGACGCCGTTCGTGACCATGCACCCCGCGATCGTCCCGAGCCGCGACACCTTGAACAGCGCGCGCACCTCGGCCTCGCCGAGCACCTCTTCGGTGGTGACGGGCGAGAGCATCCCGACGAGCGCCTGCTCGATGTCCTGGGTCAGCTGGTAGATCACGCGGTACGTGCGGATGTCGACGCCCTCGCGCTCTGCGAGGTGCCTCGCCTCGGCGCTCGGCCGGACGTTGAAGCCGACGACGAGCGCGTTCGACGCGGACGCGAGATAGATGTCGTTCTCGGTGATCCCGCCGACACCGGTGTGGATCACGTTGACCCGCACCTCCGGGTGCTGGATCTTCCCGAGCTCGCTCATGAGTGCCTCGATCGAGCCCTGGACGTCGCCTTTCAGAACGACGTTGAGATCCTGGACAGCGCCCTCCTGCATCCGCTCGAAGAGCGTCTCCAGCGAGACCCCCGCGCTCTTCGAGCGCTGCGCGAGCTGCTCGCGGCGGAGTCGCTCGGCGCGCTTCTCCGCAATGTCCTTGGCCTGCCGCTCGTGCTCGACGACGCGTGCAAGCTCGCCGGCGGGCGGCGGACGGTCGAAGCCGAGGATCTCGACGGGCTCGCCGGGATGGGCCTCGCGCACCTTCTCGCCGCGATAGTCGTAGAGCGCGCGGACCTTGCCTGCCGCGTCACCGGCGACGATCGCGTCGCCGACAGAGAGCGTGCCGCGCTGGACGAGCATGGTCGCCACGGCGCCACGGCCGACGTCGAGGCGTGACTCGATGATCGGACCGGAAGCGTCGGCCTTCGCATTCGCGCGCAGGTCGAGCTCCGCGTCCGCGACGAGGAGGATGCTCTCGAGGAGCTCCTCGAGCCCGGTCTGCTGCTTGGCGGACACCTGGGCGAACTGGGTCGTGCCGCCCCAGTCCTCGGGCTGCAGCCCCTCGGACGCGAGCTCGGTCTTGACCCGGTCGATGTTTGCGTTGGCCACGTCGACCTTGTTGATCGCGACGACGATCGGCACCTCGGCCGCGCGTGCGTGGCTGATCGACTCACGCGTCTGCGGCATGACGCCGTCGTCGGCGGCGACGACCAGCACCGCGATGTCGGTGATCTTCGCGCCGCGAGCGCGCATGGCCGTGAACGCCTCGTGCCCCGGAGTGTCGAGGAACGTGAGCTTTCGCCCGTCGACCTCCGTCTGGTAGGCGCCGATGTGCTGCGTAATGCCGCCGGCCTCGGTCTCCACGACGGCCGTCCTGCGGATCGCGTCGAGTAGCGTCGTCTTGCCGTGGTCGACGTGGCCCATGATCGTCACGACCGGCGGCCGCGCCGAGAGGTCCGCCTCGACGTCCTCGACGATCTGCTCCTCCTCGTCGTCGGCGGCGTGCTTGATCGTCACCTCGCGCTCGACCTCGGCGGCGATCAGCTCGACCTCCTCGTCGGACAGCGATTGCGTGGCCGTCCGCATCTGGCCGAGGCCCATCAGGATCTTGATGATCTGCGCCATCTGCACGCCGAGCGCGGCGGAAAGATCCTTGACGGTGACGCCGGACTCGACCGTGACCGGCCCGGTCGGCTGAACGGGTGCCTGCGTGCGCGGAGGTGCCTGCTGGGAGCGGTCGCGCGCAGCGCGCGCGTCGCGGCCGCGTGCCGCGCCGCCCTCGATCACGACGCGGCGGCGCCGGCCCCCTGGGCCGCCGCCGCGCGGGCGGATCGGACGATTCGGTCTGTTCGGGCCGTCAGCCATCAGACCGTCCAGTGTAGATGCGCTCGAGCCGAGGGCCGACGGTCACGTCGGTACGCAGCGCACGCCTGAACGCGCGGCGCTCGACAGCCTGCTCGAAGCACTCGAGCTGGTCGCACGTGTACGCCCCGCGTCCCGGGAGATTCCGTCCCTGCGTCAACACGCCGTCAACCGCCGCAAAGCGCCGAAGCTCGGGTTGCGCCGCGCGACGGCCGCAGCCGAGGCACGTCCTGACGGGAACGCGGCGCTCACGCCCCGTCGCTCGTCTCCTCCGTCGGCGCCACACCGGCCGCCTCGATGTCCTCCGCGATCGCGACCGCAGCCGTGTCCTCGACGGCGCCCTCGGCGGCATCCGCCTCCTCGACCGTCAGCTCACCGGCGGCGAGTGCTTCCTCGACCTCGGCGACTGCCTCGTCTGCGAGCGCGACGTCGTCCGCCACTGCCGCGGCAACGGCGACCGACGCACCGGCGGTCGGATCGCTCGCGAGCGCCTGGTGGGCCGGGACGCCGCAGTACTTCGACCCGGGCAGCGCGGCGTTCGGGCAGCGCTTGCCGTTCGAGAGGAGTGCGGCGCAGCGGCCCGAGAAGTCGCCGTCGCCGTCGTCCTCGCCGGCGAAGGCCGCATCGGCCTCGGCCTGGGCGAACTCGCTGTCGGACTTGATGTCGACCTTCCACCCCGTGAGGCGCGCTGCGAGACGGGCGTTGAGCCCTTCCTTGCCGATCGCGAGCGCTAGCTGGTCGTCCGGGACGACGACGGTCGCATCGCGGCTCTCGTCGTCGATGTACACCTCGCGCACGCGGGCCGGCGAGAGCGCCTTCGCGACGAACCGGGCCGGCTCCGTGTTCCACGGGATGATGTCGATCTTCTCGCCGCGGAGCTCCGACACGACCATGCGCACGCGCGAGCCGCGCGGCCCGACGCAGGCGCCGACCGGGTCGACACCCTGGACGTGCGACTCGACGGCGATCTTCGAGCGGTAGCCCGGCTCGCGGGCCACGCCGCGGATCTCGACGAGCCCGTCGGCGATCTCCGGTACCTCGAGCTCGAAGAGGGCCTCGATCAGCTGCGGTGCGCGGCGCGAGAGGATCACCTGCGGGCCTTTCGTGCTCGAGCGAACCTCGATGATCACGGCCTTGATCCGCGAGCCCTGCTCGTAGCGCTCGCCGTCGACCTGCTCGGAGCGCGGCAGCAGCGCCTCGACCTTGCCGAGGTCGACGAGCACGTTGTTGCGGTCGCCCGCCTGCTGGACGATGCCGGTCACGACCTCGCCCTGGCGGTCGACGTACTCCTCGTACATGATCGCGCGCTCGGCCTCGCGGATGCGCTGCTGGATGACCTGCTTCGCGGTCATCGCCGCGATGCGACCGAAGTCGTCCGGCGTCGCGTCGGTGCGGTCGATGAGGTCGTCCGGCACCTGCTCCCAGTCGAGGTCGAGCTCGTCGTCGACGATCAGCGTGTGCTGCTTCTCACCCGTCTCCTCCTCGATCCGCTCGAGGTCGTCGATCGCGCGCTCGCGGGCCTCGTCGAGTAGGCGCGCCTCGAGGTCGCCCGGGATATCGAGCGCGAAGACGCGGAACTCACCCTCGTCGTCGAGCTCGACCGTCGCATGGCGCGCGGCGCCCGGCGTCTTCTTGTAGGCGGCGAGAAGGGCGTCCTCGAGCGCGGCCACGAGCGTGCCGGTCTCGATGCCCTTCTCCTTCTCGATCGTCCGGATCCCCTCGATGATCTCCTGGCTCATTCCGCACCGTCCTCGTCGATCAGGTTGCCCCGGACGATCTCGTCGACCGGAATCTGGTGTGCAGTGCCGTGGACCGAGACGGTCACGGCGTGGTCGTCGGCCGCGACGAGCGTTCCTCGAAGGCGCTTCGCGTCGGCCGTCTTCAGCTTTACGGTGCCGCCGATCGCCCGGCGGAAGTGCTCGGGCCGGCGCACCGGCCGCTCGGGCCCGGGTGACGAGACATCGATCGTCCAGTGTGCCCGGTAGTCGTCCAGCAGGCGCGTGACACGCTCGCAGAGTGCGAAGTCGACGCCGTCCGGGTGGTCGACGTAGACGCAGAACCGCGCCGGCGAGAGGAGCTCGACCGCGAGCACCTCGACCCCGGGCAGCGTCGACTCGACGGCCGGCGTGATCGCCTCCGTCAGCTCGCGCTCCCTGTCGTACGTGCCCGTCGCCATCGCGTTTCTCGTCCCTTTCAAAACGAATGGGCGCTCCCGCGCCCATTTCTCCAAGCAGGTGAAATGTGGTGAACAGAGGATAGCACCGTCCCGGGCGTTCTCCCCCTCCGGCGGCCTCAGACGTCGAACACGATGAAGTGGTCGTGGGGGATGTGCGGCTTCCCGGGGACCGGCCGTAGCTCCTCGCGGCAGCGGTCCCCGACCGCGTCCGTGGCGACGCGCCGCCAGAACTCCGGCGCGCCGTCGTTCTCGGCCTGGAACCCGATCTCCCATCGTCCGGGGTGACGTGCAAGGAGCTTCCGGGCGACGTCGTAGCCAACCCGCTTGCGGCGCGCCGCCCGGACGACGAAGAAGTCCCCCATCGCCTTCGTGCCACCCACGAGGCCCGTGACGAACGCAAAGCCGGCGGGCGCGTCGCCGTACGAGATCAGATAGCCGCACGCGTCCGGGTCGTCGAGGTACGTCGGCAGGCGGCCGGCCTTGAACACACCCTCCGCGTTCGGCAGCGTGCCACGCACCTCGGACATGTCGTGCGAGTAGAGCTGCCACAGCCGCTCGATCACCGCCCGGTCGGACTCTGTGATCGCACGCAGCTGCGGCCGTTCCTCCACGCGCCCGATTGTGCCGTCAGAGCTCTAGGAACGAGCGTGACGCTCGCGAATGTCCCGATCGCGGTCTAGCCTGTTGAGTCGCGATGCGCTTTCTCGATCGCGCGAAGAGCCGGGTTCCTCAGCCGTGGCAGAGCGTGCTCGACTGGCTGGGCACGATCGCGCTCGCCGCGATCTTCGTTCTCGCGTTCGAGGCCGAGGTTGCCAAGCCGTACCGCATTCCGTCCTCGTCGATGGAGCCCACGCTGCACTGCGCCCGGCCCGGCGATTGGTGCCTCGGGCGGTTCAACGACCGGGTGATCGCGAACAGGCTCGCCTACAGGTTCGGGCGGCCCGAGCGCGGCCAGGTCGTGGTGTTCGA